>DATCFX010001312.1:0-2474 GCA_036509275.1 Pirellulales bacterium
GGCTCAGCCACCAAATCGCCGAGCCATTTCCGCAAGACACGGAAGCTCGCTTGCCCTGCCGGCAGATCGAGCATCGGCAAATCCGACGCGAGCATCAGCGGCTCGAAGTCGCATGCCGGCATACGCAGATTCACGCTCAGAAACGGAACCGCCATTGGCCAATCCTTTCCACCACCCAGCATACGGTACGCGAGGACCAAGCGAATTGGTCACGATAATTACGAATTCGTAATCTCGCGTCTCGCGGCAGTTTGCGTGTCGCCCCTTCGCGTTCGCCGCGCGGGGCTCGCTGGCGACCAACCAACGTCTATCAACTGCCCGACAGCACCTTTAAAATCTACGCTTGTGGCGTTGATGAAAGTCGATCAGGCCTCACCACGAGCACGAGCATTGGGGGCTGGGCCCGTGCCCGAGTTTCGCTTCCTGTTTTTACCCAGTTCTCGCCCAAGTAACGCTCCATGTTGAAACGCGCTTTTGCAATCGTCGCATTCCTGGTTGTTCCAGTTGTTGTTCCGGGCGCGACTCCCAAGTGTGCCGCGGCGGACGATGCGGCGCGTGTCGGCGTGCTGATCTACGGCGGCACGCCGGCGGGGATTGCCGCTGCGGTGGCGGCGGCGAGCGACGGCGACCAGGTGCTGCTGGTCGAACCGACCGCGCGCCTCGGCGGTATGGCCACCTGCGGATTGTCGCATCCCGACTTTCGCACGTTCGAGGGTTTGAACGGGGCATTCCTGGATTGGAAGCGGCGCGTCCTGCGGCATTATCAGCAGACCTACGGTTCCGACTCTCAGCAGGTCATCGACTGTTTCCGTGGCACGCACGCCGAGCCGAAAGTCAGCCTGCTCGTCTTCGAACAGATGCTGGCCGAGCAATCGGGCGTGCGGATCTGGCGTGAGCGGTGGCTCGCGTGCGTGCAAACCACCGGCACAGGCGCGGCTAAACGGATCGTTTCCGCATCGTTTTCCGATCGCCTGGGCAAGCAACACACGGCGACCGCGCACGAGTTCATCGATGCCACCTACGAAGGCGACCTGCTGGCCGCGGCCGGCGTGAAGTACCGCGTCGGCCGTGAAGGGCGTAGCGAGTACGATGAATCGCTCGCACCGGAAACGGCCGACGGGCAACTGCAAGGCTACAACTTCCGCCTGACCGCAACCCGTGAGGCGGCCAATCGCGTGGTGCCGGCGGAGCCGCCGGGCTATCACCGCGAGGACTTCGTGGGCGTGTTGCCGCTGCTGGAGAGCGGGCGCATCAAAACGGTCTTCGGCTATCCCCACGCTTGCCTGTTCAAAGCGCACATTCCGCGGCTGCCAAACGGCAAGTTTGACATCAACGACGTTTCACGAGGGCTCGTGCGCCTGTCGCTGCCCGGCGAGAACGGGGCCTGGCCCGAGGGGGATGCCGCCACGCGCCGCCGCATTTTCGACGCGCACCTGTGCTGGGACGTGGGACTGCTGTACTTCCTGCAGAGCGACGAGGCTGTGCCGGCAAAGTATCGTGATGAAGCCCGGCAGTGGGGCTGGTGCCGGGATGAATTCACGGAGAGCAGCCATTTGCCGCCGCAGCTCTATGTGCGCGAGGCACGGCGAATGGCGGGCCAATATGTGTTTACCGAACACGACGCCGACCACGCCCCGGCCGACGCGCGGGCCGTGCTCAAGCGCGATGCCATCGCAATGGGTGACTACGGCCCGAACTGCCACGGCACCGCGCACGAAGGCTCGCGCTTCGGCGGCAAACACACGGGCGAGTTCTACAAGTCGGTGTCGCCTTATCAGATTCCGTACGGCGTGCTCGTGCCGCGTGACGTCGCCAACCTGTTGGTTCCCGGGGCGTGCAGTGCTTCGCACGGCGGCTTTTGCGCGCTGCGGCTGGAGCCGATTTGGATGTCGCTCGGCCAGGCTGCCGGCCACGCAGCGCATCTGGCCAGGGTCGCCAACGCTTCCGTGCGAGAAGTATCGGTCGACCAGCTACAATCTCGCCTTCACGCCGACGGCGCTGCGACGATCTATATGAGCGACGTGCGCAGCGGGCAGCCCGACTTCGCCGCCGTGCAATGGTGGGGCACGGCCGGCGGCTTCCACGGCCTCGCGCCGCTGCCCGCGAAGCCCGGCCAGCGCGGCAAGAACATCACGGGGCAATACTACGAGGCGTTTCCCAACCATGCCGCCGAGCTGGACCGGCCGCTCGACGCGGCCCTTGCCGAGCGGTGGCGGAAATTGGCGGCCGAGTTGCGGCTGCCCACCGATCGATTGCCCTCGGCCGATGGCCGCTTGTCGCGCGGCGACTGGCTGCGAGCAGCATGGAAGCTGCATTTGCGTTCTACTCAATGACACAATCTGACTGGAAGTAGCCCGCCGATGAAGCACCTGGCAAACGCAGTCGCCCTCGTTGCACTGTGCTGCACTCCACTGAACGCCGAAGAGTGCGACATTGTCGTCTATGGCGGCACGTCGGGCGGAGTGGCGGCTGCC
>DATCFX010001313.1:0-3196 GCA_036509275.1 Pirellulales bacterium
CGATGATCAGCTCCTGGTCGGCGTCCCGGTCCAGGTTGGCGCACCACACGGCATGTCCCCACTTCAGTTCATCATCCAGGACGTGCCGCTGCCACAGGCCGTGCGAGCCGGCCGGCGGGGGCGTGTAGACCACGACCTGGAATCCGTGCCAGGGCTCGATCGTGGCGATGTAGTCGCGGCCGCCGGCCAATTGCCCGCGCTTGACTTCGCTGGCGCCGCGGTTGGGGCTCGTCGTCTGGTTGCCCTGCCCAATGGCGCGTAGATGCCAATTGCCCAGCCCGTTGTGCTCCAGCAGGCTCACCCCCTCGAAGCTCGCGACGAGCAGATCCAATTGGCCGTCGCCAGTCAGATCGGTGGGCCAGAAGTTGTGCGTCACGTGCAGGTCTTCGTTCAGCACTTCGCTCGTCCAGCGGTCGGCCAGCGGATTGGCGGGAATGTGATAGGCCAACACCCGCACGCCGTGCTCGGCGTAAGCCGGCGGCTTGGTGTCGCGACCGAACAGCGGCATCACGACCAGTTCCGGCCGGCCGTCGCCGTCGAGATCGGCCCAGCGCATGCGGTGTACCGTGGGCTCCTCGCCGATCAGCCGCACTTGCCAATGCTCGTCGGCCGAAGGGCCGCGCTTGAGCCATTGGATCGTGCCGCCGCCGTGCGTGTCCTTCGGTTGCCAGCCGGCCCCCAGGGCGAAATCCAGTTGGCCGTCGCCGTCGATGTCGTGCGGCGCAATGCATACGTTGTCCAGCCGCGTCTGGTCTTCGATGATCGTGTGCCGCTGCCAGCCGGGGTTTTCGTACCAGATCACGCGGTTGGTATCCACCACGACAATATCGGTGCGGCGATCGGCGTTCACGTCGACCAGGCTGACGGCGTAGCCGATCTTCAGCCCCTGATCGAGCTGCTGGACTTTGAAGTCCAGCTTGTCGGCCGCCCGGCCCGCCTGCGCGGCCAGCAGCAATGCGATGGCGGTCAGCAGGCCCAGTGGCGGTAGGCGCATGGGTGGCAGGTGCGTTTCACGCGTCATGTTGGTATTTGCTCTCGCAGGCAGGCCGTCGCAGGCAGTGGGCACCGCCCACCGAAATTTTTAGCGCGCCGCGCTGCTGCCGGCTGGCGATTCCGGCCGGCCGATGGCGTACAACGCGTCGAACGTACGGAGATAAATCCGGCCGCCGGAAATGGCCGGCGACGAGCTGATCGTTTCGCCCAGATCGTTGCTGGCCAGCACCTCGAACTTCCGCCCGGCCTTGACCACCGTCACCACCCCGTCGCGGGCGGTGCAGTAGACCTTGCCATCGCCGTAGACGGGCGATGCCCGATGACGCTGCGAATGGGTCCGCTGCTGGTAGATTTCCTGGCCGGTCTTGGCATCCAGACAAATCAGCACGCCGTTTTCGCGACACAAGTAGACCAGCCCGCCGAAGACCAGCGGCGAGGGCACGTCGGGCGTGTTCTGCGGGCGGGTCCACAAGTGGCCCAGCGGCCGCTCAGTGATATCGCCACGTGCCGTGGGGCTGATGGCCAGCACGGGCCCGTTCTTGGCCGAGGGCACCACGATCAAGCCGGGCACGCCCACCGGCGAGGCCACGAACCGCAGCGTGGGATTGTAGCGGCCCTTGGGGTTCATGCCGCCGCAGCGCCAGATCTCCTTGCCGTCGGTCAGCCGATGGGCCACGACCAGGTCGGCCCCGTGCGTCACCAGAAACTCGTGCTTGCCGGCGCGATACAGAAACGGCGACGCGTACGAATGCTCGCACTCGGCGGTGGCGTCGCTGGGGCGATCCTGCTTCCAGATTTCCTCGCCCGTCGCCTTGTCCAAGGCCAGCACCAGCGCCGCGCTGCTGTGCAGCAACTGCACGTACAGCCGGTCGCCGTCGAGAATCGGCGTGCTGGTCATGCCGAATTGGATGTCGAACTTGCCGTAGCGGTCTTGCAAGTTCTGCTTCCACACTTGCTGGCCGTCGAAGTCATAGCAGGCCAGCACGCCGTCGGCCATGAACGTCCAGACGTGCTGGCCGTCGGTGGCCGGCGAAGGCGATGCCGAGTTGCCCTCGTCGCCGCGAACCGGCCGGTCGCCGCTGCTAACCTGCCGCTCCCAAAGCAGTTTGCCGGCAGTGTTGAAGCACATCAGCAGCAGATCGAGATCTTTGGCGCTGGTCAGAAAAATCCGGTCCTGCCAGACCACGGGCGTCGCGCCGGCCGGGCCTGGCAGAGGCGTCCGCCAGGCGACGTTTTCCGTCCGGCTCCAGGAGGTTGGTAGACCGGTTTCGAGGCTCGTGCCGTCGTTGCGTGGGCCGCGCCACTGGGGCCAGTTTTCGGCCCCCAGGGCTCTGCCCGACCAGCCGGCCGCCAGGCAGCCCAGCAGGCCGCTCAGAACGATTTTTTTCAACGCGTCCATCGAATTCGAATCCCAGGGGGAATTTGCCCAGTGACCTTACTTTCGCCGACGCGCCACACCAGGTCAAGCAAGCGCCCGGATTGTAATGTTTCCAGGGTAGCGGATCCTCAAATCTGGCAACCCCCACGGACCGCAGTCCGTGGGCTTCTGCCGCCACGAAATCTCGCGGCTCTTGCAATCGGCAACCGGCGGCGCAGAATGGTGGCCAATGAAGTGCTTCGGCTTTCGCACCCGGGAGGAGAGACTCGCAATGGCTGGCTACCGAGGCACTGGCAGTTCGCGGCGCGGCTTTACGATGGTCGAGGCCCTGGTCGGCCTGGGAGTGGTGCTGGTGCTCGTGCTGATCGCGATACCGGTCATTTACGGCGTCATGCAAAACTTCAAAAGCAAGGCCTGCGAATCCAACCTGCGCAAAATCGGCGCCGCGTTCGAGGTATACCGCTCGTCCTTCGCGGGCAAATATCCGGTCGGCAGCCAGTATCAGCAGAACCCCGAATCCCCGTACGGCAAGAGCTGGTGGCTCGCCGTGCTGAAGTACTCCGACATGGAGCAGATCGACAAGAGCTGGGCCAACAACCCTAGCAGCGGCTACTTCAACGGCAAAACCGGCAATCAGAACATCAAGCTGGTCGACGGGCTGCGGCCCGAGTTCATGTTTTGCCCCACCAGTTCGCTGCCGCATGGCAACAATCCGAAAACAGCCATCTCGGCCGCCACGCGAAAAATGTTGGACCACGAGGCGCAGGGCATCGCGGTGCCCATGTACGTGGCCGTCAGCGGATCGGCGCCCGACATGCAGGGCGC
>DATCFX010001314.1:0-2242 GCA_036509275.1 Pirellulales bacterium
GTCATCCGCAGCGTAAAAACTTCCTGCGACAATCCCAGCCGCGCCAGCTCGACCTCGAGCTGATCGACCAGGCCGGGCAACTCGCGCTCGGCCTCGGTGATCGACAGTCCGCAGGTGGGCCACGCGACGCAGGCCATCGACCAGCGGCGGACTTCCGAGATTTCGTGCGACAGCTTGATGCCGTGGTTGCGGAGCACTTGCTCGAGCGGCTCGCGATTTTCCGCCGCCACGTCGGTAAACAGCAGGCTCTGGTGGGCCGTGAGCCGGATGCCGGGGCGATAGGTGCTGCAAATCTCACGCAGTGCGGTCTTGAGCTTCCAATCCTCGTGGTCGGCGATGCGGCCGTTTTCCACGTTCAAGCCGTAGAACCAGCGACCGTCGCCTTGCTCGTGCCAGCCCAAGTGATCGTCGAACCCGTGGACGTCTTGCGGGTGCGGGTCGGCCAGCCGCTGACCATAGTATTCCTCGACCTTGGCCTTGAACTTTTCCAGGCCCCACTCGGCGATCAGATACTTCATGCGGGCCACCTTGCGGTCGACCCGATTGCCGTAATCGCGCTGCACCATGACGATGGCCGTGGCCACGTCGATCACCTGGTCCGGCCGGATGTAGGCCATCCGCCGGGCGACGGCCGGAAAGGTCTTCTTGGCGCTGGGCGTAACGCCCATGCCTCCGCCCACCAGCACGTTGTAGCCGACAATGCGCGCATCGTCGCACACGGCCATCAGGCCCAGGTCATTGGCATACAGGTCGACGCAGTTGTCGCCCGGCAAACCGATAGCCGTCTTGAATTTGCGGGGCAAATACGTGGGGCCGTAAATCGGCTCGACCTCGTGCCCCTCGGCCCCGCCGCCGCACAACTGCTGCTCGCCGGAGTCGGGGTCCGTCAGCCAGAGCTCGTGATAAGCGCGCGTGCGGGGGCAGAAATGCGCGGCCACCTGGTCCGCCAAATCCTGCATCTGCTGGTGGACCGCATCCTGGTGATGCGGGGCCGGGCAGCACATCACGTTGCGCTCGACGTCGCCGCAGGCGGCCAGCGTCGAGAGCTGAACGTCGTTGATCCGGCGGATCGTTTGCTTGAGATTGTCTTTCAGCACGCCGTGCAGTTGCAGCCCCTGCCGGCTGGTGATCCGTAACGTGGTGTTGCCCACCTCGTCGCACAGATCCAGCTCACCCAGCAGTTGCCCGCTGGTGAGCTTGCCGCCGGGAATCTTGGTGCGCACCATGAACATGAAGCTCTTGCTGCTTTTGCCGCCGGCGCCGCGGGCGGCCGCCCGCTCGTCACGATTGTCCTGCTGATAGGTGCCGTGGTGCTTCAGCAGGTTGATGCTATCCTTGCCGAAGAAATCGTTGGCGTCGACCAGCTCCTGGCCGATCTCGCCGCGCAGATAGTTGCTGTCGGCCTTCGTGGTTTCGACCGCGCTCAGCTTTTCTTTTTCGTCAGTGGCCATGCGGCAATCCTCGAGCGCCTCGGACTGAAGGGGCGCAGAGAAGTAAAGAGTTGAAGGGCAGGCGGGTTAAAGATCAGCAATATGACTATCATGGTGGCCATTTGCTTTCTCGTCAATTGAATATACTTGACTTAACATGCTACCACCATATCTGTTTACCGTCCGGGGCAGGCTGCTCGTGGCGTGGGCATCAGCCGCCGGCGAGGAATCGGCTAGTCTAGATAGAATGGGGCTTCGTCTTGCACGAACAAAGGACACCCGGCGGCGGCTTCAAACCGGCCGTCTGGCTGGCGACCGGCTTTTGGGTGGGTTTTATTCCCTGGGCGCCGGGCACTTTCGGCACGCTGCTGGGGCTGCCCTTGGCTTGGGGATTGGCTCAGCTCGGTCTGCCGGGCATGGCTGCGGCCACGGCCGTGATTTGCCTAGCGGGAATTCCGGTGTGTACCCGGGCCGCCCGACAGCTTGGGGAGGGCAAGGACCCCGGTTCGATCGTGCTGGACGAGATCGCCAGCGTGCCGATCACGTTTTTTGGAATCGGCGATTGGAGTTGGGGCACCGTGCTAGCCGGGTTTTTGCTGCACCGGCTGTTCGATATCACCAAGCCGCCGCCCGCCCGGCAGCTCGAGCGGTTGCCCGACGGGCTGGGCATCATGGCCGACGACTGGATGGCCGGCTTGTATTCAAACCTGGCCCTGCGGCTGGTCCTGTGGTTGATGGTCGCGACCGGAACATGACCGGCCCGGCCGGCGGCCCTGTTTAGCTACTCGGTCGTCCACTAGAATGTGGCCCAC
>DATCFX010001315.1:0-6957 GCA_036509275.1 Pirellulales bacterium
ACGAACAGAACGCGTTCTTCTTGGTGGTTCCACCGCCCCGGCGACCGCCGGTCACATCCCTACTTGAGGGCATGCTAACTCCTTTCCGCATCCCGGCTGCACACGACGCAACACTAGCGCCACGGCCGGGCTATTGGTCCAAGATGATGTCGCTCGAGTGGCCCACAACGGCGCAAGCTGCGTGAGCCGGGGCATCCTTGTCCACGCTTTGCTTCGAGCAGTTAGCCAAAGTCTACTGTAGTACGCCGCATCGGCGGCGGATGTTTTGCACAAGGAACAAAATCGTCATCAGAGGCCGTCGAACCTTGACCTACTTGCCGATGGCGCAACCAGTTCGCTCAGTCGTCGCCTTCGGTATCTTCTTCGAAGCTTTCAAGCTTTGGCTCCGGCTTGTCAAGCAGTGGCTTGTCAAGCTGGCGCCGCAGTCGCTCGGCAAGCGTTGCTTTTATAGTTCGGTATTCCTCGTCGCTTAGCTCACCCCGGCCGTGCAGATCGCGGAAATTTGTGATCAGATTGCTAGCGTCCGGCGCATCCTCGCGGAATGCGCGGCGCAAACTGACAATTGCATACGCCCCCAGCGTGAATAGCACCGCCACCAGCGCAAGCCAAAACACAACCCGGGGGGCCGGGTGGTGGTTGAGATACTCAAAAAAACTTCCCCAGCGCATCGCATCCAGCTAGCTACAACCCGGTTTATCGTCTCCAGTTCACTATTATTGTATGGCGACGGCCAGCCAGTCCAGTGTTATCGCGGCGGCCCGCAAAACGCCGGCACGACTAAACCCAAGTCGTTGGCATACCTTTGGATGGCGTGGATTGCCGCACGGCGGAATCAGCCAATGGATTGCACGCAATCGCCTCCCAGGCACCGCAATCGCTTTATATTTCCCAATATACGCAGATAAAGCCACAGCCACGCGGGATCGGCCCGAAAGGCCCATCACCGCCGCGCCCGTCGCAAACGTACCGGCCGTCGCAAACGTACCGTGCTGCGGTAGCTTCAACCAACGGACCACGGACAACAGGCCACGGACAACAGACAACGGACAACAGACAACGGACAACGGCTGGCCGTCGGAAACGTACCGGGTTGCGGCAGCTTCAGCGCGCCGCCTGCGTGCCCGGCGAAACCACGGCCGGCTCGGGCTTGGCTGGCTGCGGTTTGATCGTCGCCGGGTTTGCCCGGGCGCTGGCACGGGCGGCGTCGACCAGTTTATGGGCATCGTCAAGTTGCTCGCGCGTGAAATACCGCTCGCGCACGCCGATCGAGATCAGCTCGCCGCGGATGTCGGCAAGTTTTTCCCAACTCATCGCGTTGGCCAGGTGCCAGGCCGCGGCCTGGGCGGCCCGCTGGCTGTACTTTTTGTCGCGACCGAACTCCGTCAGCATGGCCACGGTTTCTGGATTGGCCACTTTGTCGGCCGGCACCAGTTGATAGTTCACCAGCGGCCGGGGGTTCGGCTTGCCGTACTCCAAGCAGACGCAATCCACGCGGAACTCGGCCGTCCTTTCCGGCGGCACATTGAAGAAGCCGGGAGGCCCGCCGCCGGGGCCAGTTCCGTTGCCACGGGTCGTTGAGCCGCCGATCGTCTGCGGCACATTGTTCTGGTTCACGCCGCCTTGGTTCGACTGATTGTTACCGCCGCCGCCGGGCGCCAGAAATTGGGCCAGCACCGGCTGGCCGGCAAAGGCCGCCGGCAGGCGCACATTCAATGGCTCGGCCGTCTTATTGGTGACGAAGATTCGCGCCTTGCGGCTGTCGCGCGGGATCAATTTTGCCTCCAGCTTGCCCGACTCGATGCCGGCAAACAGCTCCACGCTCTGATACTTTGCGTCGCTGGCCCGCGTGGGAGCGGGCTTGGTAATCACGTCGCCCGCCCAAGCGGCCCCAGCGCAAAACGTAAACACCGTCCAGCAGACAACGACTATCCAGCAGGCAGCCACGCATCCGAACCTTCGGCGGGCGCTGCCAACGAAATGGTGACGCGCGTACATAACCATGCTCCCTGTTCCAGTTCCTGTTCGCCGGCCGAGCGGTGAAAAGTGGCGGCTTGGTAGAGATGAATGCCCGGCGCTAGTCAGTGTAGAGATTTACGTCGGCAAATGCCAAGCAATTTGTGCTGGCGAGCCGCGTGGCCTTGCCCGTACGCAAACTTGCCGGTCAGCGAGGCGGTGATTTATACTTCCGACCGGACGCTGGCCGCACTGCCGCTGCTTCTACTGGAAAGGATGCTTCATGCCGCACACATCGCACGGTGATCGCCGCGGTTTTAAGGCCGTCGATTTGGTGGTGACGCTGGCCGTGGCGCTGATCATGGTCGCGGTCGCGATCCCGGCAGTCGAGTCCAGCAACGATTCCAGCCAACAGACTGCGTGTAAAGCGCAGATGCAATATGTGGCGAAAGTCATCCTGGCCTACGAGATGCAAAAAAGGCAGTATCCCGGTTACCGAAATGCTTTGAGGCTGGCCAACGGAAAGATCTTTGCCGATCCCCAAACCGGCGATAAACGGGCGGTTAGCTGGGTCGTGATGATATTGCCGTACATTGAGCACCAGCAGGAGTTGCACGCATCGTGGCGCGAGCCGGGCAACGCGAAGATTGCCCGGCTTTATAACAACGAAGAAGCCGCCGCGCCGGACGAGCGGATCAGAATCCTCACTTGTCCTGGCGACGCCAACCTGACGACGAGGAAATGCGGCCTGAGCTACGTCGTGAATTCCGGCATGCAAGACGGGCAGGGAGTCCCCGCCGGATCTACGAACCAAGGCATGCCGCGCGACTGGCCGGAGAATGGCGTCTTCTTTGACGTGTTCCAAGGCAATCCTCTGGCCGGGATTCTCGGTCCCGATCAAAAGCCGCTGAGCATGCCGATTATACGAATGTCCAACGACTACATCGCCAGGGCCGATGGCCTGGGGCAAACGTGCATGCTCTCTGAAAATGTCGATGCGGGCCGCTACACGGACGACGACGAAGCGGCCGTGGGCATGATCTGGAATGGGAGCGGAAAAGTCGACGTGGCACTGGACCCGCCGAGCCTCGACCCGCCCGATCCCGAAATGCGCATTCCACGCGGAGAGGCAAAAGCTACGCGCACGCCCAAGACGACGATCGCCCATGCGCGGCCTTCATCGAAGCATCCCGGCGGCGTCAACATGGCGTTCTGTGATGGCCGCGTGCGCTTCGTACGCGACAACATGGATTATTACGTCTACAGCTCGCTGATGTCGAGCAACGGTTATCGCGTGCGAATGCCGGGCTCCAACCGGGTGCTGCCCGGCTTCAACAGGCCGCTGCTGGAGGATTGGTACATCCGTCAGTGAAGACAAACGAATAAAGGAATTCGGCTCGCCACGCGCACGCGCTTGGTCGGCATTCAGAGTTTTTCCGAGAGCCGCGTGCCGGCCGACAGGTCGTAGCAGGCCAGGCGGTCGCGGAGGCGAAGGTAGAGGCGGCCGCCGGCCAGGGCCGGCGAGCTGCACGGCAGCGGGCCTTGGTTGCTGATCTCGCGCTGATAAATCTTCAGGGCCTGCACCTGCCCGCCGGGGCCGCGCTCGATTTCGTCCAGCTTCAGGCGCTGCCGAAAGAGTTTCTCGGGGGCGATCAGCCCCTGCTTGTCGAACTTGGCTTCGATCAGCGGACGAAACTCGGCCGGATCGGCGGCGAACATGAGCAGGCCGTTGAAGGCATAAATCACCTTGCCATCGCCGGCCACGAGCGACGTGTACTGCGGCGACTCGAGATCCAAGGTCGTGTTCCAAGCCTCGTGACCATTGGCCAACTCGACGCAGGCCAGCCGCCGTTCGCCCTGGGCATAAACATAATCGCCGACCACGACGGGGCTCGAACCCTTGTCGGCCAGCCGCTGATACTTCCAGACCAGTTCCGCGCCTTTCATAGAAAGCTGGAAGCAGCGCAGGCCCCCGCGGCGGTTGCTGCCCAATGTGAGCATCCGGTCGCCGACGATGACGGGCGTCGACAGATTGGCCTCGGACTGCACCCGCCAAATTTCATGCCCGGTCTTGGGCTCCAGGCACACGGTATCGCGGCCGGCCACATTGGCCACCAGCCGCGGCCCGTCGGGCGACTGCCAGAGCACCGGACTGGAATGCACGCCCTTGGTGCGCTGCGGGTCGCCTTCCCATAAGATTTTGCCGGTCTCGGCATCCAATCCCCGCAGATGCCCCGCCAGCACGGCGGCCACACCATCGGCCACGACGAACGACGACATCATGAACTCATCGACAAACTCACCGGGCAGCCGGGTCTGCCACAGGTCGCGGCCGGTGCGGGCGTCGAGGGCCCGGGCGTTGAGTCCTGCACCCAGCACGTAGAGTTTGCCGTGATCGACGATCGGCGTGCCCGACTGGAGGAACCGGCTATACACGCTGGGATGCTCGTTCTTCCACAAGGTCTTGCCGCTGCCGCCGTCGAGGCAATACAGCACCTCGACAAAGGTAAAAGCCCTGCTCCGCTCCAGGTCTTCATCGCGCCGCTTCCGCTCGTATTCTGCATACTGCTCCTGGGTGACCTCCGGGCGTGATTCTTTGGCAAACCACGGATATTTTTGCTTTCCGAGCTTTTTGACGGTCTGGCGCTGGTGCGAGAACAGATAGATTTTGCCGTCCCACACGATCGGGCTGCTCCAGCCGCCATTGCCGGCGGTCGGAATCTTCTCGCTCTGCCAGAGCGGCGCGAGTCCGTCAGCCGGCAGTTGCGAGCGCAGCGGCGCGGCGTCGTGCGACAAGCCATCGCGCTGCTCGCCCCGCCAACCGGGCCACTGCCCGGCAGCGACTGCTTCGAAACCGATCAAAAGCCAGAGACCCAGCAAGAGCAACGCGCGCACTGAGCAAATCATCGGCGAGGTCCGATACTGTGGGGGGAGGATACAACCAGGAGCGGCGAGACTGGCGGCGGGTACGTTCCGGGCGGGTGCAGGCCAGCCCTCAATTTAGCAGAGATTTCGCGGCCCTGGCAAATCGAATGCGGATGCCAAAAGCAAGTGCGCCGCTGCTGGGAAAAGGTTGCTATCGAGCCTAGAATGGCATTGGAGGAAACGTTGTATTGATACCGACTGACCGAGAACCCTCCAGGCTCACTCGTGCGTTTCGCGCAGTCGCGAAGATGAGTATCGAGATATTCGTGCCACTGGCAAGTTCCGGCAGGGGGCTAACTCGCTGGAAGGAAAATGGTTCGCCGACTCACTCGCAGGGGCAACGGCTCACGGCGAGGCGCGTTACCCCGATGGTAGGTTCGAATTGATCGCAGCCGACCTGCCGGATGACGCTCCGAGCTTCTTTTGGTTGCCGAACCTCGACAATAAAGGCCCAGCGCGCTATCTGGGCATCGACGACTTGAGCGGAGTTGTTCCCCGTCTGGCCGAGGAGCACCAATGAAAACGATGCGTGCCGTTGTCGATTGGCTAAAAAGTGACGAGGGGGGCCGCCATCAGCCGCCCACAGGGGAGAGCGTCACGCCATACTCGGCTGTTGTAAGGTTTGCCGGGGAGCCGTGGCCTACCGGCGCGGCTTGGTCGCTTGTCGTCAAAAAGATCCAAGCGAATGCGCCAAATAGCTGGGTGGCAGCCGTCCATTTTCTTGTCCCCGACGCCCCACAGGAGATGCTTTCCGAGGGGAGAACATTTGATCTCTATGAAGGAAAGAAACGCGTCGCCCGTGGGACGATCGAGCAGCCCGTTGCAAATGCTTCGTGAGGCTTTTGACTGCGGGCGGGATCGGAAAGGCCGCATTTTTTCGCCGCTTTAGCGTCGCACGCGGCCAGAGGCGGCGCCGCCCATCAGGGCGAGCACTTCGTCTTTGCTGACGTGATTAAAGTCGCCGAGGATCGAGTGCTTCAGGCAACTGGCGGCCACGGCATAGCGCAACGCGGCCGACTGTTCGGCCAGTTCGGGCGTACCCAGCGCAAAGAGCAGCCCGGCGCCGAAGGCATCGCCCGCGCCGACGCGGTCGACAATGGCGCGAATTTCGTAGGGCCGGTATTGGCCCGAGGCGTCGGTAGGAGCCAGGCACACGCGGTCGCCGGCCGTGTCCAGGAGCAGCGCGCCCCAGTTGTTGTGATCGGCCGAGTGGCTTTCGCGCAGCGTGATGGCCACGCGCCGCAGATTGGGAAAACGCTCGACGATCCGCCGGGCCACGCTGGCATACGCGCTCGAATCAATCGTGCCCTGCTCCACCGAACTGCCGGCCGCGTGGATATCCAGCACGTCGGCCGCGTCTTCCTCGTTGGCGATCACCAGGTCCACCATTGGCAAAAGCTCGCCCATGCACTGGGCAGCCAGTTTGGCCGGCGGCATGCCGCTGGCCCAGCGCCACAGCTTTTTGCGGAAGTTCAGATCGCACGACACGCTCAGCCCGCGCGATCGGGCCAACTGCACCAGGGTCTTGGTCGCGTGAAACGCGGCCTCGCTGAGCGACGGCGTAATGCCGGTGATGTGGACCCAGTGGACGTCCGCCAGCGCGGCCTCGAAGTCGTATTCGTCCGCCGCGGCCTGGCTGATGGCCGAGCCTTCGCGATCGTAGACCACCTGACTGGATCGTTGGTTGGCGCCGGTCTCGACGAAGTAAATTCCCAGCCGGCCGGACGGACGGCGGAGCACGAACTGGGTGTCGATTCCCAAGCCCCGCAGGTCGGCCAGGGCCGCCTCGGCCACCGGATTGTCCGCGGCCGGCAGCGCGGTGACGAAGCGGGCAGCGGCTCCCCAGGTGGCCAGCGAGGCGCAGACGTTGGCCTCCGCCCCGGCGAAGGTCGCCTCCAGCGAGCCCGGCAGGGTCTGTCGCAGGCGGCGTTTGTCCGGCGGCGCCAGCCGCAGCATCAGCTCTCCAAAGGCCAAAAACATCCAAGAGTCTCCTACACGTGGCTGGGATCAACGCCGCAGTCGCCGACGAAGGTCGCGGAGCAATGAAGATATTAACCCGGCGTTTGGGGTCGAAGGCAA
>DATCFX010001316.1:0-1774 GCA_036509275.1 Pirellulales bacterium
ACAGCCTGGGGGCCATTCTGTATCACATGCTCACCGGCCGGCCGCCGCTGCAAGGGCCGACGGCACTGGACACGGTGCTGCTCGTGCTCGAGCAGGATCCGCCGCCGCCACGGCTGTTGAACCCGCTGGCGGATGCCGACCTGGAAATGATCGCGCTGCGATCGCTGCAAAAATTGCCGGCGCTGCGTTATGCCAGTGCCGGGGCCTTGGCCGACGATCTGGAAGCCTGGCTGGCCGACGAGCCGATCGCCGCCCGCAGCGGAAAATTCGGACAGGTGTTCGCCCGGCTGTTTCGCGAAACCCATCATGCCGTGGTGCTGGAGAATTGGGGCCTGCTCTGGATGTGGCACAGCCTGGCCTTGCTCGTGATCTGCCTCGTCACCAACGCCTTTCAGTATCGCGGCATTCGCTCACCGGGGCCGTATGTGATGTTGTGGACCGTCGGCCTGGGGACCTGGGCCGCCATCTTTTGGGCCCTGCGCCGCCGCGCCGGGCCGGTCACGTTTGTCGAGCGGCAGATCGCGCACGTCTGGGCCAGCAGCATGATCGGCATCGCGTTGATGTTCGTGCTGGAACTGCTGATGGGCCTGCCCGTGCTCACGCTCTCGCCGCTGCTGGGGCTGACCAGCGGCATGGTGTTCCTGGTGAAGGCCGGCATTCTGACCGGCGAGTTTTACGTGCAATCGGCCGCGCTGTTTGCCACCGCCATTGTCATGGCCTGGATGGACCGGGAGGGCATTCCCGGCTCAATCAGTTTGTTTGGGGTGGTCTCGGGGGCGTGTTTTTTCTTTCCCGGGCTGAAGTATTGGAGGCAGAGGGGGAGAGAGAGTGAAAAGTGCAGAGTGAAAAGTGCAGAGTGAAAAGTGAAAAGTGAAAAGTGAAAAGTGCGGAGCGGGAAACTGTGGTCGGATTCAGTCGAGGTTGATGAGGGCGAGGCCGGCGGTGGGGTCCATTTGGCGGCGGAGCGCGGCGGGGGATTCGAAGAGCATGACTTCGAGCGTGGGCCGCACAATCGCCTGCAACAGATGGCCGCCGTGGGCCGTGCCGTCGCGCTTGGCGACGACGACGTGGGCGTGGACTTTGGGCTTGCCTTTGTCCAGAGCCACATTGCCCACCAGCGAGAGGACTTCCACCTGTTCGCGGATGGGGATCTTTTCGTAGTCTTGCTTGTCGAGGTTGTACCAGCCCAGCGTCACCTCACGAAACGCGCCGATGGCCGTGAAATGCGCGGCCGTGAGCCGCTCGCTGGTGGCAAAATCGAGCAGCCCGGCGGCCACTTCGTCGCCGGTTTGAAAGATCAGCACGAAGCCCCGTTCGCCCCCCTGGTCCAGAATTTTGGATTTCATGGCCGTGGTTCTCCCGCTTTCGTGGACTGCGATTTGCCCGTCGATTAGGATCGACCGAAAAATAACTTCTCCACAACACCTCTCCCCTTGCGGGAGAGGGCAGGGTGAGGGGCCGGGAAAAACCGAAGTTGTTTTTCGGCCGATCCTTACAACCTGAATTGCTCGGCATCGGATGCTTTGAACGCAATTCCCAAGCCCGGCCGCGAACGATCGGGCCGCAGGGCGCCTTGCTCGGGCTCGAGCGCCCCGTCAAACAGCAGTTGCTCGATCCGCGCGTGGTCGTGAAAATACTCCAGGTGACAAAAACGCGGCACCGAGCAACCCAGCGCCACGTGCAGCGACGGCGCACAGTGGGCCGACAGCGGCAATTGAAAAGCCTCGCACAACGCGCCGATTTGCAGGAACCCGGTAATGCCGCCGGCCCGCGA
>DATCFX010001317.1:0-1755 GCA_036509275.1 Pirellulales bacterium
CCGAGTCGGGGGCTGCCGCACCGGCCGAGGGGCATTCCAACCACGGCGCGCGGCCGACTCAACTGGTCAGCGCGACCACTCCCCAGGCGACGGCTCCTCATGCGACGGCGGCTTCCGCCGAACCGGTCAGCGCGGCGAACCGCGAAATCGTGCAGCGCAATACCGCGGCACGCATCGGCATGGGCCTGCTGGGCGTGCGCGTCGACAAGCTCGAGTCGCCGCCAGGGCCGCTCACCGGCGGTATGTCCGGCTACCTGTTGCCGTTCGAAATCGTGTCGGTACACCTGTTGGTCGTGCTCATCGGCGCGGCCTATCTGGCCCGCACCAAGAAGCGGGCCGGCAGAGTTTGATAAACGCAGAGCTTGATAAACGCTGTGTTGGGTAAATGCTGTGCTTGATAAATGCTGTGTTGGTTAATCGCTGGGTAGGCTGAAGGTTTTGGCAAACGATGCGACTGGGAACTTGACCGATGGACCTGCTTTCACAACCGATCGGCGTGGCGCACTACATGGCGGTGGGCGCCATTTTGTTCGTCTCCGGCGCGGTGTGCATGGCCACCAAGCGCAACGCCCTGGGCGTGCTGATGGGCATCGAACTGGTGCTCAACGGCGCCAACATCAATTTCGTGGCCTTCGGCAGCAGTTTTCTGCAAAGCGAAGGCTCCTATGGCCTGGGGCTGGACGGACACTTCGTGGCCCTGTTCGTGATTGTGCTGGCGGCGGCCGAAGCCGCCGTGGCCCTGGCGATCGCGCTGAACTTTTATAACAACCACTCCACGATCGACGTGGATCGCGCCGACGAACTCAAGGGTTAAATTCACCCGCCCGGCGGGCTTCGCCCGGCGCGCGTCTCCGCCCTGACGATCAGAAATAATTGCTCATGGAACTGGGTCAACTCCTGCCGACGCTACTGATGGCCGCCTGGCTGCTGCCGTTGGCGTCGTTCGTGGTCATCGTGCTGTTGGGACCCAAGCTGGGCAAGCACGGTGTGGCCGCCAGCTACGTGGCCACCGCGGCCATCGTCTGCTCGTTCATCCTCTCGTCGATCGGCTTCATTGGTTGGTGCAGTACGTTCGGCGCCGTGGGTGCCGCCGCGCACGAATCCGGCCATGCGCCGGCCGTCCCGGGGCACGAGTCGCTGCCGGCTGAGCACGGGGCCGCTGAGCACGGGGCCGAAGCCGCCGGTCACGCCGCCCATGTTCCCAAGATCGTGCCGCCCAAGTCCTTCACCGGCGTCTGGTACACGCTGGGAAGTTTCGGCAAGCTGCGGGTCACGATCAGCTATTACATCGACTCGTTGACCCTGGCCATGTTCTGCATGGTCACGCTGATTGCCTCGTGCATCCATTTCTACGCCATCGGCTACATGCACGACGAACTGCACGACATCGTGGATCATCAGGTCGTGCTCGCCGACGGCCAGCACCTGCACCGTCACGGCCGCTTCCACCGCTTTTTTCAATACCTGTCGCTGTTCTGTTTCAGCATGCTGGGCATCGTCATCGCCGGCAACGTGGCGATGGTGTTCGTCTTCTGGGAACTGGTCGGCATCTGCTCGTATTTTCTCATCGGCTTTTACATCGAGCGCAAGAGCGCCTCGAACGCGGCCAATAAGGCGTTTATTGTTAATCGCGTGGGCGATTTTGGCATGATAATCGGCCTGATGGCGCTGTGGGGCAGCTTGGGCACCTTCGCTTTCGGCGACATGAAGGAGGCCGACGGCGGCGTCTCGCCCGGCATCTTCAGCGAGGTGCGC
>DATCFX010001318.1:0-1117 GCA_036509275.1 Pirellulales bacterium
CTCCCAGCCGCGTGCCCGTAGCCCGCAACACCCGCTGCGCGACGGCGTCCCCGCGCCGGGCAGCCGCGGCAATATCGCGCGGAGTCAGTCCCCCGCCGGCTGCGATTAACTCTTCCAGAACCGACCTCTCGCCGCGCCGCTTCGCCGCCGCCATCACGCGGGAGGCAACCTGCGGCATTCCGCCGCCGCTGGCCCATCCTTCCGCCGAGCCCGCCTTGTTATAGCCCACCGGTCCGGAACGCGTGAGCCGAAGATGGCCGATCTCCCCGGCCATCTCCGAGGCCCCGCGATATAAGCGGCCGTCCGCGATAATCCCCGCACCCAGGCCCGTGCCCATGGTCAGAAAAACCATGTTCCGCGTTCCCTTGCCGGCGCCGTACCGATGCTCGGCCACTGCGCCGGCATTCGCGTCGTTTTCCACGTTGCAGACGACGCCGAATTCCCCCTCGAAAATTTCCTTCAACGGAACCGCGTCCCATGTGGGCAAATTCGGCGGCGACTGAATCACGCCCGCAACCCGATCGAGCGGCCCTCCGCAACTGACCCCAACGGCAGTCAGGGAGTCGCCGGCCAGGCCAGCCGAAATCAGCGACTCGCGAATGGCGTCTCCAATGCGCCGGATCGTATGCTCCGGGCCTTTTGCGGGAAGGGTTGGAAATTCCACCCGGGACAGCAACACAGGCGGAGCGGCTGAGATCGCCACGGCCGTTTTCGTGCCACCGATATCGACCCCGGCCCAGACACTCGGTTTCACTCGCACCCACTCCTAGATCGCACAGTTGCCAACGGCAAACGGCTGGGGCTATCCTGCTGCCGGCGTGGCAAAATGCGTCGGCCGTGGAGAAAGCCGTAATGCCAGTCAAACCGATACCCGATGGCTACCATAGCATCCAGCCCTATCTGATGATCGACGGCGTCGCCAAAGCCATCGAATTCTACAACCAGGCGTTTGGCGCGACGGAGACTCTCTGCATGAAGCAACCCGACGGCCGGATCGGTCACGCCGAGATTCGGATCGGAGACTCGACGGTGATGATGGCCGACGAGAACCCTGAAATCAACGCCTTCGCCCCAGGGCATTACGGTGGGTCGCCGGTCACGTTGCTCTTCTATACGG
>DATCFX010001319.1:0-4676 GCA_036509275.1 Pirellulales bacterium
CCACAGCCCGGGCAATTGCGAAACCGTGGCCAGCAGCCGCCGCAAGACGTCGGGATATTGCCCCAAGCGGCCGTCCGGATGGCCGTAGAAGAATAGCGGTTCGCCGGCGCCGTGTTTGGCCACGGCCGTTTGCACAAAATACTCGGCGAGCGCGGCGGCCGCGTGCGCGCGCCCCCGCGGGCCGCCGCCGGAACGATCGGACGCTTCGAGACAAATGCCCAGGCACACGGGATGCACCGGAATTTGCAGCGCATGGCTGCTGTCGGGAAAGAACGGCAGGTCGTCATACGCCAGAGCGAACTCCGAACTGTGCGAAATGCCCAACGCGTCGAGCACGCGGGCCAGTCCCGGCGGCCAACGGCCGTGCGGCGCGGCAAAGCCCGAGGGCTCGATGCCGGCGCGGCGCAGCACGTCGATCCCGCGGGCGATGTTGCGGCGATTTTCGTCGGCCCGCCGATACGTATGATGCCGGTAACCGTGCGAACCCACGTCCATCGGCCGCAGCCGGTCAAGCGCTGCACGCTGGCCCTCGAAGCGCGCCCCCGCCACGAAATGGCTCAGTGCCTGCTCGTATCCGGCCGTGGCACGCAGCACACTGTCGAAGTCGTCGGGACGGTACTCGTCGTGGTCGAGCCGGAAATTGAAGGCACTGCGGTAGGGATGCGGAAACGGCGCTACGCGCAGCCACACGCCACCGGCCGACTCGATCAACGCCCGCAGCCGCGCCAGAAGCCGCTGCCGAATCACGCGTTTATCGCAGCGGGCCACCACTTCGCTGACCCGGCGATCACCGACTTGCCAACTTCGGCGGGCCGACCGCGTGTCGTCCAGCGCGGCCAGCGGATCTGGGGAATGGCCTTGTCGCAAGCTGCGGAGATCGATGGCCGTCTGCCGTGGATCGATCGGCCCGCAGGGGCCCAGGCTCGAATCAAACAAGACGAATCGGCCGGCAACGGCTCCGGGGACTTGAGCACCGGCATGGCAACTCGCAACCGGCACGCCGGCTTGTTGGAGCGCGCGGTGCAAGCTGCCGGGCACGAGCCCCAGCACCAGCGGCAACAGCGGCAGTTCTGCGTCGATCATCGTGATCCCGCGGCAGTGATGGCGCTGCCGCGGCCGGGTTCCCACGCGATCGCCGGCCGAACGACGACGGCGGCGTATCGTAGCAGCCAGCGCACGTTGTAATAAACGGCCACCAGTGCCAGCTCCAATCCCAAGCAACCGGTGGCCAGGCCCAACGCCAACAAGTGGGCGCGGACGTCGGCATTGCCCGGCAAGTGATAGAGCCAGCGCATCCGAGTTCGAGCGGCCGAGCAAGGCTCGGAATTGCTCGCGGGCTGCGCGCCGGGCTCGGTGCCCAGGCCATACATCAGCAGGTACTTGCCGCAGACGAAGCCGACCAGGCAGAGCCAAGGCCAGGACGACATGGTCGCTTGCGACACCCGCGCTGCCACGCACACGTGCAGCCCCAGGTCGACCAGCTCGTCGCTGTTGGCATCCAGCCAAGCGCCCCGCGGGTCGCTGGTGCGCTGGCGGCGAGCCAGCGGGCCATCGAGCCGATCGCAAAACCAGGCTGCCAGCACGGCCAAGGCCGCCAGCGGCAACCAGCTTTGCGGTGCGGCCAGAACCAGGATTCCAGCCAGCATGGCGATGGCCAGTCCCGCGAGCGTGCAGTGGGCCGCGTTGATCGGCGACTTTGCCAAGCGGCGGCTCAAATAGTCGGCCAGCGGACAGACGTACCACCGCGAGATCGGGTGCCGCTCGGCCAGCCGCCGCTCGCGCTGGTCATCCGCGTCCATTTCCGCCACCACCGCGTTGGGCAGTGCCATCCGAGCCGGATGGAACCATTGGAAGAATTGCCGCTCGCGCTGGATGCCTGCCGCCGTGGGGCGCGCCGGAGCGATCTGCCGCCGGCGGGCCAAGGCCGCCAGCAAGGCGCGCCAAATCAGCAGTCGGGCTTCGGGGGGCCGCGACGGCGCGCGTACCAAATCGTAGCCGAGACGGATCGTCAGCCCCACGATCTGCTGGCAAAGATGCCAAGGATGACGCAGGTTCTTCCATTGAAACAGCAGCGTGTTGCGCAGGGCCAGCAGGTGCGATCGCTGGGCGCCCAACTCGCGATTGAACGTGGTTTGACCGCGATGAAAAGCCAGGGCCGTGGGCACGTATTCGGCCCGGCCGCCAGCCTGGTAGCCGCGGAAGGCGAAGTCGAGATCCTCAAGTCGGCCGGGGAGATACAGCGGATCGAACCCGCCTAGGGCCACGAACTCGCGGCGATCGACGGCCAGGGCCGCTCCGGCCGAGGCGGTGAGACCCGGTTCGCGGCGCGTGGGCTCGTGACCGGGGAAGAGTGCGGTGGATCGCACCAGTCCCCAGCGCCACTGGACCGCCGTGCGAAAGCCTTCGTACGTGCGGTTGTCGAACAACAGGCAATGCGGCGCCGTCATAAAGCAGCGATCGGGGCGCGCTTCGATCGGGTCCACCAGCGGCTCGACCAGCAGGTCGATGCAATCTTCGGCCAGCCGAATGTCGTTGTTCAACAGCAGGGCCACGTCCACGTCGGCGTCGGCCAACACCGAGTTGTAGCTGCACAGGCCCCAATTGGGCTGGCGCACGACCGCCACTTGCGGGTGCGTGTGGGCCAGCCAGGCCAGCGAATCGTCGGTCGAGGCGTTGTCCACGACCGTCACCGTGCAGTCGTAGCGGCTGAAGTCGGCCGCATGCAGCACGCTCGGCAGGCACTCTTCGAGCAGGTCGCGGCCGTTGAAGTTCAAAATATAAATGCCGATCGACATCACGCTTCCTTGCGGCTGACGGCCAGGCGCAGCGGCTAGCGCGTCGCCAGGGCGCGCAGTACACGGAGCCTAAGGTGCGGCAATCTAGTGCTAGCGGCCAGTGCGGGTCAAGACGAACCGGCTGGCGCCCGGGCAAGAGAATGATGAAGTCGGAATGATGAATGATGAATGGGGGAGGCTCGGGCTCGTCGTCTTGCATTCATCATTCATCATTCATCATTCATCATTGATTGGAATAACGTGCCAGTTGCCGTCGCGGCGGACGAGCGTGCAATCGGCGGGGGGGCGGTACCAGGCTGCGAATTCGCGCTCGGCGGCCTGCTGAAGTGTGCGCCGCGCGATCGACAGTACGGCCAGCGGCAAGGCCACGAGTGCCATGGCCGCCGCGTACCAAGTCATGAGACGGGGGCCGTGGCCCCAGCATTGATCGGCCACGGCGATGGCCAAGAGCAGGTTGATCACCACGTGGGTTTCGCAGGCTTTGCGCGCGCACCAGGCGAGCCGGGCCAATGGGCGGCGCGGCATGCGGCCTGGCAGCGCCGGACGCCCGCCGCCGCCGCCGATCACTTGCAACTGGCCATATAGGCGTTTGAGCCGCTGGAGCATGGCCTTGGCCCGCACATCGTGATCCAGCCCCAAGAGCAACAGGCCCAAGCCCCAAGCCGTGCCCACGAGCCACCACGTGTCGCAATCGGTGCTGCGGGCCAGGCCGTAGCCGATGCCCAGCGGCAGCAACAGGTTCAGCGTGTGGTGCATGGTGTAATCCAGTTGCACACCGTCGAGCGAATCGGTGCCGCGGTAGCGGGCCACTTGCCCATCGACGTGATCGAGCAGATACCACAGCTCGAGCAGCAAGCCGCCGACCACCATCGCTGGCACCGTGCCGATACCGAAAGCTCCGACAGCCAGCAGGCCGACAAGCCAGGCGACGAGCGTCACGGCATGCGCGGAGATGCCGGTCGGAAGAATGATCCAAGTGATCGGCAGCGCGGCCGGCCGGCTGATCCGCCGGGCAAACCAGTTGCCCAGCACGCGATGCTCCGGCTTCTGGCAGCGGGCTTCCAACGCCTGCCACGCGTCGCCCAGTCGACGTCGAGCGGCCGACGGGTGCGCGCCGGCGATGCGCCAGGCCAGCCACGCGGCGGGGCCGCAGCACACCAACTCGCAGGCCAGCTTGGCACCCGTGGCCAGCCACGAACAGTCGGCCGCCGGCCAGAACCGCTCGCAGCACGCGGCCGTGGCCAGGACCGGCAGCAGGGCCAACAGGTGCGAAAATGCATAGCGCATTCGTTCTTCGCGAGCCAGCGCCGCCCAGATTGAAATCGCCGTGGTCCAAAGCGTGTAAGCGATGTAGGCCAGGGCGGTCGCGGCCGCCACGGCCGTGAGCTCTCCGCCGTGGGTCAGCACCAGCCAGTCGCCCAGCGCAGCCAACGCCGTGGCCGCGGCAATTGCCGCGAGTGCCCGGCGCTCGTGCGAAACCGCCACCAGAAATTGCGAGGCCGGCAGCGACATGGCCCAGCCGATCGCCCCGATGACCACCCAATTCAAGGGCGCCAAACCCTGCGCGTAGGCTGGAAACATCCGGACCAGCACGGGCGGCGCCGCACTCATGGCCACGGCACCGGCCAGGCCGGCGACAATGGCCAGACCGCAACTGGCTCGAGCGGCGAACTGGGCCACCGCTCGGCGGTTGCCGGTGGCGCCGTACAACTCGGCCAGCCGCGGGGCGGTGACCAGCGACAGCATGTTTGCCAGGCCATAAAGCTGGCTGCCAACCATCAGTGCCAGCGAATAGCAGCCGAGTTGCACTTCGGCGTCGTCGGCCAGCCACAAGATCGTGAGCTTGTCGAGCGAGCGCAACAGCGTGGCCAGCGCCCCGGC
>DATCFX010001320.1:0-1100 GCA_036509275.1 Pirellulales bacterium
ACCGCTCGAGCCGCTCGGGCGGCAACTTGCCGAGACCGCCGGCCAGCAGGTCCTTGGCCTCTTTGTCCAGCGGCACCGACTTCCAGTCGGACGCGTCGAACAGCTCGGCTCGCTTGAGCAGCAGATTGAACTGGTCGGCAAGCTGGCCGGCCAGCGCACTATTGTCGGCCAGGCTCGTGCCTTTGGGCCGCGCGGCCGAAAGCTTGAGTTTGAGATCCGCGCTGGTCAGTTCGAAGATCCTCCGCGCCGGCGACGGCCGCTTGCTCGCTCCCCGGCTTTTGAGCTTTTTTGCTAGCGAAACCGGGTCGGTGACGTCGCTGGGGCGCAGCAGCGCATCGACCTGCTCGGTGACGCCCAGCGGCACCAGCGCCGCCAGAAAGAGGGTCGAAAGAATGATCAGAATCCACAAGACGCGCGACGCCAGCGCCTCGTGAAACGAATCGCGAATGATGGCCAGGTAGGGTCTCATGCTGGCCCGGCCTTGGGCGTGGCGCCCACGATGCTCAAAAAGGCCTCTTCCAACGTTTGACGGCTGCGGGACATGCCGGCAATGCTGATTCCCTGGCGCCGCAAGTCGTCGACACAGCGGTCGGCCGCCGCCTGGTCCGCCACGCGCACCATCACTTGAAACTGCTCGGCACCCGTCGCCTGAAACTGCCCCAGGCTGTAGCCGGCCAGCGCCGCGCGAATCCGCGCCTCGCCGGCCAGCAGCACAAATTGCAACTCGGCTTCCGGCCGCAGCGTCAGATCGGCGATGCGTCCTTCGCGCAGCACTTCGCCGTGGTTCAAGATCGCCACGCGATCGCAGATCAGCTCGATTTCTTGCAGCAGGTGGCTATTGAGGAACACTGTCTTGCCCGCGTGCTTGAGCTGCTGTAACACGGCCCGCATCTCGGAGCGGCCCAAGGGATCGACGCCGTCGGTTGGTTCGTCGAGGATCAGCAGGTCGGGCTCGTGCAGCATGGCCTGGGCCAGCCCCAGGCGCTGGAGCATGCCTTTGGAATACTTCTTGACGCTCACGGTGCCCCATTTGGCCAGGCCCACGGTTTCCAACAGGGCCGGCCGCCGCCGCCGGATTTCCTTCAGCGACAGCCCGCTCA
>DATCFX010001321.1:0-7725 GCA_036509275.1 Pirellulales bacterium
AAAGAATGGCCGGAAAAGGGCCCGCCACTGGTCTGGGAATCCAAGGGCGCGGGACGCGGCTATGCCAGCCTGGCGATCGTCGGCAACCGCATCTTTACCCTCGGCGACGCCCCCAGCACGGCCGACGACGAAGACGAATACCTCGTGGCCTTCGACCGCGAGACCGGCAAGCAGCTTTGGAAACACAAGACCGGCCCCGCCTGGGACAAGGGAAAGCCGACCTGGCAGAGCTCCCGTTCGACCCCCACCGTCGATGGCGACCGCGTCTACGTCCTGACCGCGCAAGGCGATTTGATCTGTTGCCTCGCGGCCACCGGCAAGGAGCGTTGGCACAAGAATCTGGAAAAGGACCTGGGCGGCAAAAAGGGCGACGGCTGGGGCTACAGCGAGTCGGTGCTGATCGACGGCGACAAGCTGATCTGCACGCCCGGCGGCGAAAAAGCCACGATGGCGGCGCTCAATAAGATGACCGGCGAGACGATCTGGACGACTTCGCGGCCCGAGGATCGCGGAGCCGGGCATGCCTCGATCGTGATTGCCGAAGTCGGCGGCACACGCGTCTACGTGCAAACCACCGCCAGCGGCGCCCTGGGTGTGCGGGCCAGCGACGGCAAGCTGCTCTGGTCGTACGAAATCGACAAGACCACGGCCGTGATTCCCACGCCGATCGTCCGCGACAACCTGGTGTTCTTCGTGGCCGGCTACAAGCGCGGCGGCGCGCTGCTCAAGCAGGTGCCCGGCGAAAAGGGCGAAGTCAAAGTCGAAGAAATCTATCCGCTAAATAAAGCGCTGTCCAACAAGCACGGCGGCGCCGTGCTGGTGGGCGATTACCTGTACGCCGATTCAGAAGACCAGGGCATTCCCTACTGTGCCGAACTGATGACCGGCGAGGTCAAGTGGAAAGGACGCACCTCGGGCCACGGCTCGGCCGCCGTGGCCGCGGCCGACGACCGGCTGTATCTGCACTTCGCCGACGGCGCGATGGTCCTGCTGAAAGCCACGCCCGACGGGCTGGAAGAAGTCGGTTCGTTCATCGTGCCCGGCAGCGGCGAGCGCCCCAGTTGGTCGCACCCCGTGATCCTCGACGGCAAGCTCTACCTGCGCGAGCAAGACACGATCCTCTGCTACGACCTGCGCGCGTCGAAATGAAGCGGCGCGGATCGACATGCGATCGGCCCCGGGCGGAGATTAGCCATGCCTGCCGACGTTTCACGCAGCACGGGCCGCGGCAATCGTTGGCACCGCACGACTTGGTGCGTGGCGATGCTGGTGGCCATGTCCGTCGTCGTGATGTTCATGGCCGCCGCGGGCGCGCGAGCGGACGAGGCCGGCGATTTGGCTGCGCTAAGGAACATGCGCGCGGTCATTGGCACTTCGCGAATTGGCTCGCAGGAGTTTGTGACATCGCTCGATCTCAGCCCGGTTGGCGGCATGGGCGACGCCGCGTTGCTCCTCGCCTCCTCTTTTACCGGCGCGCGCGATTTGACGACGCCGGAATATGGCGTCAGCGATGCCGGTCTTTTGCTGCTGGCTAAGCTGAAACAACTCCGCAAGCTGTCGTGCGCAAAACCGGATTTCGGCGCCGAATCGCTGATTTCGGATCGCGGGCTGTCGTCGCTGGCCGGCCTGACCAAGCTCGAAGAATTGGATCTCGAAGGGGCGGTGATGGTAACTGATTCGGGCCTGCGCACGCTATTCCACCTGTCCTTGCTGCGAACTCTAAATGTGGCAGACACCGGAGTCAGGTTCCACTTCGATGCTCCGCTTCCGTGGCGGGCGCTCGAGGTGCTCCAAGCGGCGGGCAGCACGGGAATCGACGACGTTGGCCTGGCGCGCATTGCGGGGCTTCCGAGCCTGCGCTCGCTGGACGTCGCAAACTGCCCCGTCAGCGATGCAGGAGTCGCCTCGCTCGAAAAGTGCTCGACGCTGGAGAACCTCACCATCGCCGACACGCGTACGACCGCCGCCGCGCTGTCCGCCTTGGCCCGCCTACCTCGCTTGCGGGCGCTCGACATCAGCGGGACCGCGGTGGGCGACGACGATCTGGCGCAACTGGCTGCCGTGCCCTTGAGATCGCTGAAGCTCAGCCGCACGAAAGCGACCGATCGCGGGATTGCGGCCGTCGTGGCAAATCGAGCGCTCAAGGATCTTGCGGTTGGATACGCGCACGTCACATACCGCTGCTGGCCCGAGATTGCCGCGTTGACGAATCTTGAGTCCCTTGATTTAGCCGGGATCGCACCGCCGACGACGGGTTATAGCGCCCTCGCGGCCCTGCCATTGAGCCAGTTGACAATCGGCTCGGCCGAGCTCACCGACAGCACCGCAAGTACCGTCGGCGGTTTTAAGCGTCTGCGGTCGCTCACCGTTGCTGGAGGTGCAATCGGCCAGCAGACAATCGAGGCAATTTACAAGTTGCCGATTGAGAGCCTGACACTCGTAAACGTTAAACTGCCGCCACACCTGCTGCGGCGATTTGCACAAACTGCCAGCTTGAGGCGTCTCAACCTCACCAGTGTCAAGCTCGACGATGCGGGTCTAGCGGCAATTTCGGCGGTCGGCCAGCTTGATTACATTTCGCTCACCGATTGTAGCGGGATCAGCGCGCGCAGTCTGACGGCGATGCTCGCACGGCTGCCTCATGTAAGGGCGATTGACCTGACCGGCGTGCTCGAGCTGACTGACGAGGATGTCGAAGCAATCGCCCGGCGATATCCACGGTTGCGTGTCATAGCTCGTGTTGTAACCAGCACCTAACCGGGACGTACCCGCCACCACGCCGCGCGTGCCCGGTCTAAAACATTCCGCCGCCGCCCCTGATCGGAGGAGGTTTGCTGATGTGCGCTTGGCCCAGCGACAGCGCGCCATCGCAAATGCAAACGGGCCGCGTCTTGCCAAACGGACTTTCGAGCAGCCAGAGCTCGTCGCACCAGTCTGTACTGCGCTGCAATAGAATCGCTCCGTTGGAAGTCATACCCAACACATTAAGTGGGGTGCTGCCCGGATCGAGCGCGACTGTTTGTTGAAGTTCGAAATGGTCGGTCGTGAGAACGTATAGCTTCTCCCAAACACCTGGAGAACCGCGAACATTGAACAGCGTCTTTCCGTCCGGTCTGCTGAAAAACGAGCGCGGTACAAGATACCGGCTCCTGGCCGGCTCGATGGGCGCCACGGACACCGTCTTGTTCAGGCAGTCGAGATAACACAGTCCGCAATCCGTATCGGATTGGTTCATCACTCGTTCGGAAAGCGTGTATCCGGCAAGCGGAACGCGGGATTCGGGAAATTTGCCGCCTGGTGTCGGCCCGAGGTAAACCTTATCGCCAAGCTGACGCTGGATTTCCGCCTCCGGAATCGTCCAACCCTGGCTGCGTGGGGCACGTCCTGGAAACCGTCGAATCCCCACGCAGTGACGCCAGAAAGTGTCGGCGGCCGACTCGATGCCGAGCATGCCGCCGACTCCTTCGACGGCCGTAAAAGCCCACCAATGCCCCGGGCGGCATTCGATCGTGATGGTCCGTTTGTCATGTTCGGCGAGCGACAAGGTCATCGCGTGGCTCTTATCGTCGAGCTGCCACGAGAGATTGTAGTTGCCGTAGGCGTCGACAACGCATGCCAGATTCAGCAGAGAGCCGAGTTGCTCCGGCCGCCGCGGGTCCGACCCCAGCGAGCGAATCTCTCCGGTCATCGACCATTGCCAGAGCTCGCTCTCCGGCTGCACGGACACCGCTTTCAATAGCGCGCCTTTCGTGTCGTGTTGCCGGGCGACCCAACGAGTGGCAACCACGCACCGGTCCGTGCGCCACGGCGCGACGCTGATGATTTCGCAGCGATACGCGTAATGATCGTCGCGCGATTCGGCCCGCGGCGCCAGATATCGCAACCCGCGCGACTGGAGATCGAACGCCACCGCGCCCATGCCGTGGGATTCGAATTCGTGGCGCTCGTCATGCAGGGCGAGCCAATTCTCCTCCACGAGGTCATTCACCCTGCGACACACGACCCAGCGCTGGCCCGGCAGCAGCGACCACGACTCCAAGCGATCGACCGCCGCGTCCGGCTTGCTGCCCCGGAAAGCCTGCTGATCGATTTCATGGGGCGGGCCCTTGGGCCACTGCGGAGGCGGACACGCCCACACGCCTGCCGCGCTCATCGCAGCCAACACGCACAACCAACAAGCGAGTTTTCGCGTGTACATGCTTCAACTGTAAAGAGGCGCGATGACTTGGCCGGCATTCAATTGATGGGGGCGCCCGAGGCGGTCGACCACGATGCTGGCAGGCTCGATGCCCAGGGCGGAATAGATCGTCGCGCCCAGGTCGGCCGGGTGCCAGGGTCGCGTCGCCGGATAGGCAGCCTGCTTGTCGCTGGCGCCGATCACCTGGCCTCCGCGCACGCCGCCGCCGGCCAGTACGGCCGAAAACACGTTGGACCAATGGTCGCGGCCGCCATTCAAATTGTTGATCAGCGGCGTGCGGCCGAATTCGCCGGTCACCACCACCAGCGTTTCGTCCAGCAGGCCGCGCTCGTCGAGATCGCTCAGTAGCGCCGCCAGGCCTTGATCGAACGGCGGCAGCAGCGTGTTTTTCAAAGTCGTAAAGTTCGAGTTATGCGTGTCCCAGCGATTCATCGTGCCCAGGTTGACCTGCACGACGGGCACGCCCGCCTCGACCAGGCGGCGGCCCAGCAAAAGCGACTGGCCGAACATGTGCCGGCCGTAGCGATCGCGGCTGGCCGCCGGTTCGCGGTCCAGCTCGAACGCCGAGCGGAACTTGCCGCCTTGAATCAGCAGGTTGAACGCCTCGGCCTGGCGCTGCGCGGCGTCGTGGACGGCGGCGCTGGCCTCCAGGTCGCGCCGCTGGCGGTCGACGCTCTCTAGCAACTCGCGCCGTGCCGATAGCCGCCCGACCGTGAGGCCGGGCTGCGGCGTCAGATGGTCGACGCGAAAATCCTTGGCGTTGGGGTCGCTCGTCAATTGCCAGGGGTCGTAGCGGCTGCCCAGGAAGCCGCCGTTCTGGCCGCAAAAACCGTAGCCATTGTTTAAGTAAGTCGGCAGCATCACGCCGCTGGGCAGCCCGTCGCCGCGCGGACGCACGTAGCTGACGCCGGCCGCGTAGCAGGGCCAGTCGTTGCGGCTGGCCATGTGCGTGGCGCCGGGCGGATTCTGGTTGATGCCGGTCAGCAGGTAGTGCGTGCCGTGCTCGTGCGAGGGGAGCGGATGCGACATCGAGCGCACGATGGCATAGTGCTGCGACAGCTTCGCCAGCCGCGGCAGATGCTCGCTGATCTGCACGCCCGGCGAAAGTGTATCGATGGGCTTGAACTCGCCGCGCGATTCGACCGGGGCCTCCGGCTTCAAGTCCCAGATATCCTGGTGCGCGGGGGCGCCGGTGCAGAAGACAAAGATCACCGCCTTGGCCGCCGGGGGAGCCTTGGCTTTGGCCTGCGCGCGTCGCGCGCCTAGCACGCTGGACAGGCCCAGCCCGAGCATGCCGGAAAAGCCGACCTGCAACAACTCATGGCGATTCAAACGGGCGGCCTGCGGCGCATTTCCATCACGGGACATCGGGAGCCTCGATTCTCTCAAGTGCCAATGCCCCGGGGCCGGTCCGCATTTACCGGTCAAGGCGGCTGCCGGCGGCGCAGGCGGCATCAGCAGTCTCCAAGTCGGCCACTGCCAACATCATAACGGCTCGGTCGACGTAAGCGAAGTCCCAGGGCGATGGCCCAGCGGCGGAGAAGGCTTCGTCCAAGGCGAGCGCGCTAGCAGGCGTCCAGGATGTGGAAGTGATGGCGGCCGGTAGCGAGGTGGGCGCGGCGTTGTCGGCAACGTCGTAGGAGGGCATGAATGCGGCGCGGGAAGGCGTTTGGCCGAGGCTGCCCAGCACTAGCGCCAAGGCGTCGCTGGCCTCGAGCGTCGGCGCGGCCGGCGCGGTCGATTCGGCCAGCGACTGGAACAGCAGATCGGCGACGGGCGATGAGGTCAGTGCAGGTTCGGTCGTCGCAGCGCCGGTCGGCAAGCTCGAAGGCGTAGCCAAAACCATGATCGTCGACGTGAGAGAAACCAGCGGCGAGAGGGGCGCGGAAGGCAATGTTGCCAGCGTCGACGCAGCAGGCGACACCACCGTCGTCGATCCGGCTGCTGCCGGCGCCGGTTGCGCAGCAGACGCTGGGGCGGTGGTCGCCGTGTCGGTGCTGAAGAAGTCGGCGCCGGGCATCGCGTTGCCATCGGCCGTCGATGTGTCGCCGGACGATCCGACGGCTACGGAGAGCCCCTCGGATTCAACAGGCGGCAGCGTGGCGGCCGGTGCGAACGACACAACCGAATAACCCGGCACGGGCGAAATCACGATCACGTTGCTGGTCATCGGCAGGCTGTCGTCTAGCGCTGCGGCGGGCACGGACTCGGCCTCGAAAACGCCGTCCGGCGAAATGTTGGGAGCGGCGATCGCCGGCAATTGCGGCGCGGGGAAGCTGTTGATATTGCTGCCGACTTGCAGCTTCTCGAGCAGCACGTCGCCGTTGGTGATATTGGCGGCACCGTTGACGTCTTTGCGGTAGTTCGTCGTATTGGCCACCGCGCCGACTTGCAGCTTCGTGTCTAGCACGTCGCCATTGGTCACCGAGCCGCTGTTGTCGGCGTCGCCGGGCAGCACGTTGAAGTAGAAATTGAAATCGCCGCCGGGCGTGCCGTCGCCCGAGCCGGCGGCAAACGTGCTGACGCTGGTGGTCCACGCGCCGTCGAGTTGGGTGCCGGCCGTATCGCTGACCGAGCTGGCGGCCAGGTTCATCACGTACTTGTTGGCGGCCAGCGGCGTGGCGAATTGCCAGGTGGCGATGTAGGTCGTGGGGTTGTAGCTATAGCCCGAGCTGCTGATCGCCGCATTGGTCGAGTTGTAGAGCGTGAGGCTGGTTTGGCTGAGATTGACCGGCTCGCTGAAGGCGATGGAAATCTCGGTGACGTTGGTCCACGGCAGCGTGGTCGTCAATTGATTGGCGCCGTCGGCCAATTCGAAGCCCACGGCCGAGCTGCCCAGACCGGCCGCAGCCAACATGCTCAGATAGGATGCAGTCCAGGCCGATCCGCTGACCAGCACGCCGATCACGGTAGGTGCGGCATCGACCAGGATCGATGCGCTGCCGGTGGCCGAACTGAACGGCGTGCTCGCGCCGTTGTTGCTGGCGTCGGCCGTGCCGCCGTTGGCCCCGCTGGTCTGGTCCCAAGCGCGGAACGTCAAACCGCCGGAGACTGTGCCGCTGTAGCCGGCGCTGGGCACGAAGCGCACGAGCGTGTTGGCATTGGCGGCCAGGAGCACGGCCGAGGTGTCGGTCGGTGAGCCAAAAGCCGTCCAGGTGCCGCCGCCGTTGATCGAGAATTGCCAGGAGCCGTTGGTGTTGTTCGCGCCGTCGACCGCGATGCCTTGCACTGCGCCACCGTCGGCGTCGGTGATGGTCAGTCCGCCGGCGATCAGCGCTGAGACCGAAGTGCCCGCGGGGTTCGTCGCGTTCTTGGGGACAGCGGGCAGGCTCGCCAAGCCGCTGAGGGTCGGGGCGTTGTTGGCGACCAGCACCACGTTGTCGCCCCCGTCGTTGTACTCGACGGTAAAGCCGATGCCGCCGATCGAGGCGATCGTGCCTTGCGGCAGGTTATTGAAGGTGCCCTGCACGGGGCTGGTGCTGGTGATGATCGTGAAACTCGCGCCGGCGGCCGGCACGAACCCCAGC
>DATCFX010001322.1:0-3057 GCA_036509275.1 Pirellulales bacterium
TGTCCGTTGGCAGGTCGCTCCGTCATCGCCGAGGTTGTGGGCAAAATCGGCCGATGGAAATCACACTGTACAGCTACAGCAAGATGCCCTGTTTGCGAACTGGGAATATGGTCCCAACCAACGAGGCTTGTATCTAAACTACGCAGACCGGCGGGCGGACTTTGGAGAAAAACTACATAGCCTGGACCGGTTTTTGAGCCGACGCGGATTCGGCCGGGTGCAACCGACAAGCTGCTTCGTGACATACGTCAATCATGTCGAGTCGGACGCCGCAGCCAGTTCCAGTTCGTCATTGCAACGGGTTCTCACTTTTTGGAAGAGCGAGACGAGCGACGATTGGCTTCCACCACTCGAGTCGCTAACCGCAAAGCTCTCGTTTGCGATGCCGGACAAACTGGGTCGCCTGCATGTTGATATCGCCCCTGGCGTGCGGCATGCCGACAAAAAACACATTATTCGACTCGACCTGATGGCACGCGGAACTCCAGGTGAAGGTACGATTGATTCGGCCCTGGCATGGCTCGACATGGGGCACGAATGGATTGTTCGGGGCTTTACCTCGGTGACTCACCGCGAAATGCACGGGCTCTGGGAACGCGAATCATGAACGCCCAAATGATGCTGGAGCAAGCCAACGTCGCGGTAGCTGAGCCTGACGAAGCGCTCAACGATGCGGTGGCCAACCGTTCTTCAAACTTTCCGAATTCATCCGCTCGAATGCCGGGCCAATTGCCACGATCTTACGCGGCTTGGCTGAGCGTCACTCGCAACCAGCTTCGAGCCATCGGAACGCTGTCGTCGGGTTGGGACTCTCACGGCGCGGGGCCGCTAAATCCAGATTCCATCGAACGCGCCTGGGGGCTGATTTGTCAGTTATCGGCCTGGATTCCAGGTCTGCGTAAGCCGCATGTCAACCCGACGCGAAGCGGGGGAGTGCAGCTTGAGTGGACCTCGGGGAGCCGCTACTTCGAAATTGAATTTCTGAACGCAAACACAGCCCATTTTTTCTTCGAAGACCATGATGCCCATGCCGACTTCGACGCCACGGTGCGCGTCGGGCAACCGCTAAACAGCATGATTGCCTATCTGCGGCAAGCCGGGACCTAGGGCTGAATGCGGCGTGCCATGATGAGAGAGCGGCGGTGTGTCAACAACCCCTTTCCGACGACGAGGTAGTGTGCCGCCGAATACCACCAAACGAGCCCTGGTTCGAGCCGCCGGACCAGGTCAGCTCCGCCAATTTCAAATTGGATGCCCGGACGGGCGAGCGCGGGTTGTCCGTGTACCGCCTGAGCGTTGTTTCCGCCCAACAAGTTCTCGAAAAACCTGGTGCAATTCCCGGTAGTATGGTTGCCGCCGCACGCGTCGGCGACATCCGCAAGCTCGTGAGCGGCGCTGAGAATTCATTGCACCTCGAGGTCGTTGCCGTCGACGACGAGAACGATCCGGGACACGCGGAAATTCGCGGCCCGCAGCCTGGCGTCTTGGCCCCCGCGGCGTCGAAGGCACTGAAGAAGGTCTTTAAACGGTTGTCCGATTCCATTTGAAACTATAGCCGCGGCATCTTTGCTGGATGACATGAAATGAAAGTCGGAGTCGTGCGCGAGTCGCTGCCGGGCGAGCTGCGGGTGGCCTTGGTTCCCGATTCGGTGGCGGTCTTGAAAAAGATCGGCGTAGAGGTGCTCGTCGAAGCCGGGGCGGGGCTGCCGGCCGGTCTCCGCGACGAGCAATACCAGGCCAAAGGCGCGCGGCTGCTGCCGACGCGGGCCGAGGTTTTCGCCGAGGCGGATGCAATTGTGCAGGTCCGCACGTTGGGCTCGAACCTCGAAGCCGGCTTGCCCGACCTGGAACTGATCCGCTCCGGCCAGACCGTGATCGGCTTCAGCGACCCGCTGACTTCGACTGCGGCCATGCAGCAGTTGGCAGCCCGCGGGGCCGCGGTGCTGGCGATGGAACTGATTCCGCGCATCAGCCGGGCACAGAGCATGGACGCCCTGTCGAGCATGGCCACGGTGGCCGGCTACAAGGCAGTGTTGCTGGCGGCCGAAGCGCTGCCCAAGATGTTTCCCATGCTGATCACCGCCGCCGGTACGCTGTCGCCGGCCAAGGTACTGATCGTGGGGGCGGGCGTGGCCGGGTTGCAGGCCATCGCCTCGGCGCGGCGGATGGGCGCGGTTGTCGAAGCTTACGACGTGCGCCCGGCCGTCAAGGAACAAGTGCAGAGCTTGGGCGCCCGATTTCTCGATCTGCCGCTGGACACGGCGGCGGCCCAGGACCAGGGCGGCTATGCCAAGGCCCAGGACGAAAGCTTTTATCAACGGCAACGCGAGATGATGCTCAAGGCCGTGGCCGCCAACGACGTGGTGATTACCACGGCCGCCGTGCCGGGCAAGAAGGCGCCGATCCTGATCACGGCCGAAATGGTCGCTGCCATGGCCCCCGGCTCGGTGATCCTGGACCTGGCGGCCGAACGCGGCGGCAATTGCGAGCTCTCGCAACCCGGCCGGACCATCGTCCACGGCGGCGTGCAGATTCTCGCTCCGCTCAACCTGCCGGCCACGGTGCCTTATCACGCCAGCCAGATGTACTCCAAAAACGTCGCCACGCTGCTGGCCTACCTCGTCAAAGACGGCAAGCTGACGCTCGACCGGCAGGACGAAATCGTGGCCGAAACGCTCGTCGCCATCGACGGCCAAGTCGTACACCCGCGCGTCAAGGAAATGATGAAGTAGGAATTGATGTAAGAAATGCGGAAGTCGGAATGATGAATGCTGAATGACGAAGACAAAACGGAGTAAAGTGCGGTCCAGCGTATCTCCTCCATTCATCATTCCGCATTCCTACTTCATCATTTCCTTCCTCCCGCCCAATCGGCAACCCGACTCAGCAGTCCCGGCCAGCCGGGCCAATCCCACCAAGCGGTTTCGTGGTCGGCTACCTCGCCCAGCGGCGTGGCCAGCACCGCGACGACGCGTCCCCGGCCGGCTTTGCCCGCCAGGATTAGCGGCTCGCCGCCGGCTGAAGCCACGACTTCGGCGCCCGGCTTGGGCCGCAGCC
>DATCFX010001323.1:0-2909 GCA_036509275.1 Pirellulales bacterium
TAGCCGAGCATCACGTGCGGCCCGCGGGTCAGGATTTCGCCATCGGGCGAGACTTGCACCTCGACGCCGGGGATCGGCCGGCCGACGGTGCCCAGCTTGTGATGCCGCTGGGTTTCGGTGGCGATCACCGGCGAAGTCTCGGTCAGACCGTAGCCCTGCACCAGCAACAGGCCCTGCTGTTCGTAGAAGCGCGCGATATGCTCCGGCAACGGCGCGCCGCCGGAGACCAGCAGCCGCATCTGCCCGCCAAACAGCGCGGCCAGCGCACCGGGCTTGTCGACCATGCCCTGCTCGACCAGAAAGCGATAGACCTTCTCGAAAAAATAGGGCACGCCATTGAGCAGCGTGGGCAGCAGTTGCCGGCAGTTGGCAACCACCGACTCCGGCGCGTCGGCCAGTGCCAACTCGCTGCCGGACGCCAGCCAGGTATACAAGTCGCACGTGCGGGCGAAGATGTGGCTAAAGGGGAGCCAGGTGAGCCGGCGATCGCCTTCGCGCTGGCCGAAGATTTCGAGTGTCGACAGCGCGTTGCTGGCCAGGTTGCGCTGGCTAAGCATCACCCCCTTGGGATCGCCGGTCGTTCCGGACGTATACAAGATCGTGGCCAGATCGTCAGCAAGCACGCTGCGTAGAGCATCGACTTGGGCCTGCTCGGCCGATCGCTCGTCGACGTCGTGTAAGATCTCGCCGAAGCGCACCAACTGCATGTGTTCGCGAGTTTCGGGACAGGCATCGAAGGCGACGCACTTGAGTTGCGAGACGAGCGGTGCCGCGTCGCGCACCAGTTTTTCGGCCTGTTCCTCGCCGGAGATCAGCACAACCCGGGCGCCGCTGGCCCGAATTTGATATGCGATTTGCTGCCCGGCCAGCGAGGCATGTACCGGCACGTGTACGGCCTGGGCCATTTGAATGGCCAGGTCGGCCACGATCCACTCGTAACGGTTGGGCGAGACGAGCACCACGCGATCGCCACGCTCGACTCCCAATCGCACGAGCGCCGCAGCCGCGCGCCGCACGTCGGACAATAGCGCTTCCCAGTCCACCGGCACCCAATCGTGGCCGCGATGCACCACCAGCGCCGGCTGCGTGCCCCGGGCCGCGACCTGGTCGCACAATAGCGAAATCACTGTGGTAGATTCTTCAGCCGCCGGCATGCACGTGGTCTCGCGATGTTGGATGCGATGAGATTTGTACCGGGCATCCGCGATTCTGCGCGCCAATGCCCACAATGCGCGTAAACGCGGCAATCAATAATGGCAAAACGGGCCTGGTCGCGCGCCAGCGCATAGCAGCTTTCCCAAAGATTGAGACACGCCCTCGTTCCAGCATAACGCGTCCAGCTTCGACCGCAAATCGCCGCAGTCCTTGTCGGATGGCTTACGGGGCAAGTAGATTGAACTGCCGATGGCTGCGCGCGATTTGCCCAAAGGCCAACTCCGTTTTTAGGCGACGCCTCGCGGAGGCAGATGTGAAGCTTCGGGACGAGTATAGCATTCTTTGTGCAGCCAAAAGCTGTCCTTCGCCGTCGGACATGCTGAGTTGCATCAAGCCGCGGGTGAGCGGTTTGATCTGCGACTTCGAGATCGACAACGGAGCTTGGCACGACGGCTGCTTTCGTATGGATCCTCCCGCAGTCCCGGTTATTCTCGTGTATCGTTATCTGCCTGGCGACGAAGGCTTCTCCTCCGCGGGGTCCGAAGCCGGGCTGAAGAAGTGGGTGCCGGCCGGGCCAGAGCGCCGGCGTCTGCTCGCGCATCTTCGCAGGTCCCAGCAGATGATTTCGCTCACGCCGATACCGTTCTACCGCATTACGCATTCGCGATCTCAGCGCGGCGCCCAGGTGGTGTATCGCGGCAAGGGATTGCGCATTGGGCGGGCTCTCGGCCCGGCCAGGCTGGCGCGGATTTGCGAACAACTGTGCGGATGCCTGGCGCGAACCTGCGATGGACTGATCGGGGCATCGCAGGCGGGGCTCTTTAGCCCCGAGGGCCAACCGCTGCTGCCGGGTTTCCCACCGCACAAGCTGAAGACCAGCTGACGTTTGCCACGGCTGCCGGCGGCGAAGGGCAGCACACTGATGAAGATGACGGCGACATTTCGATTGTGGAAACGGGTGGACATTTCTAATGCTTATCAAGCAGCCGCAGCACCAATCCTCGTTGCCTGGCGACGAGCTCGCTAAATTGTCCTCGAACGGGATCGCCCACCATCCCTCCTGCAAAACTACTCGTCCAGCGAGCCATCCCACCAGATCTTTGTGCCCGGAAGGGATTTGCGAAGTGCGTCAACGCCGGCCTTTGTGACCAGCGTGCCCTCAAGGTCGAGCCGCTGGAGCTCGCGTAACCGTCTCAATGGCACAAGACCGGCATCCGTGATCGAAGTATCCATCAATACAAGCCATTCCACTTCACCCAAGCCGGCGGCAAGTGTGTCCATATCTGAGTCAGTAATTGCCGCGGGAGACTTCCCGAGGCCGGAGAATACCTGCACCTCGATCACGTTCGCAGCGTAATCTTCACCGAGAGCCCATTTGAGCCACCGAAAGCCTGGGGCTTCGGGGGGAGTGTTCCATCCTTTCGGCCGCGTCCGCTGGTAGTCGAAAAAGACTGCTCCGCCTGCATTGCGAACCACGGCGATCGCCCGGGCTTTCTTCCGAACGCGGCCGGTTTCCCAGCCAAGCCAGACTCCCACCAACGCGACGGCGACCAAAATCGTCCGCAGCCGGAAACGTAAGAGCCGTGAAAGCGGCATGACGGAAATCTCGACCGAGCCATAGCCCTACGTCATTAGGGCATGCCGAGACCGTGTTTACCCCGGGTGGATTAGCCGGGACGGCCAAAAGCCCGCCGCCGTGGCGAGCGCGGGAATACAGCCGGCAACTTCAATCGACGCGTTCAAAGATCGTGGCG
>DATCFX010001324.1:0-3532 GCA_036509275.1 Pirellulales bacterium
CTTCGCTCCCTGGCGTGAACCAGGGCTCTATGCACACCGCGCGCCGCCGCAGGCCAGAAGCCATTACTGCCGTGGCAGGCAGCGATTAGCGATTTGCCAGCAAACCGACCACCTTGTAAAAATTGTGGGTAATACACAGCCATTCATGGCTGGGTCCGCGATGGCGCTCAGCAGCCGCGTCCGGTTCGAGTCGCCCTCAGGGGGCGACTCGAACCGGACGCGCGGGCGCCGCACGGTGCAAGTCCCAGCCATGAATGGCTGGGCTACGGAAAGGCCTTGCGGTCCCTCACGTCATCGCGTCGTTTGGCCGGCCCGCGATTTCCGAAGCACGCGGCGCCCGGCTTACATTGGCAACTGCGTGCCCACGCCCTGGCTGCGGGCAAGTGCGAGTAGCCGGGCGCCCAGGGCCAGGTCCTCGATGGCCAGGCCCACGCTCTTGAACAGCGAGACGCTGTGCCGCTTGCGAAGTGCGGCGCGGCCGGCCACCACGTCGGACAACTCAAACGCCCGCGACCAATCGAAGATGCCCTTTTCCAGCGCATCGACGAAATCGCCGGCCTCGCGCCGGCAGGCCTCGATGCTGTCGCACACGATGTTATCGGCGCGGCGCACGACGGTGGCATCGATCTCGGCCCGGGTCAGCCAGTTCGAGCCGACGGCGCAGACCAACGCATCGTCGCTCAGCCAATTGCCGTCGAACACCGGCACGCTGCTACTGGTCGCCGTGACCACGATCGGCAAGTCCTCGGCGGCCTCTTGCGGCCGATCGACCGGCACGATTTCCAACCCCAGCTGCGCCGAAAAGTCTTCGGCAAACGCCTCGCGCGCTTCCTGGCGGCGGCTATAGACAAAGACCCGCTTGAGCGGCCGCACCGCGGCCACGGCCGCCAACTGCGTCTGGGCCTGGAGCCCGGCGCCGAACATTCCCAACTCGGCCGCTGCCGGCGGCGCCAAGAACGACACAGCCACGCCGGTGGCGGCTCCGGTGCGAAGCTGACCCAGCCGGCCGGCTTCGACAATCGCCAACAGGCGCCCGCTGGCTTGCTCGTAGAGGTGCAGATGAAAGCGGGCACCGTGGCGCGTGGTCGAATAACACTTCACGCCCGCCAGCCCGAGATCGTCGTCCGCGGCGCTCATCGTGTGCAGCACGATGCCCTGGGCCTTGGCCCGGACGCGCGGCACGTTCGTGGCCCGGCCGGCCGCGAGCTGGCCGAAAGCCTGTTCCACCACGTCGATCGCCTGCCGGATATCCAGCAGCCGGTCGACTTCCGCCTCGTTGATGAACAGCACGCTCATGGGTCGAGCCTCCAGGCTCGCCGAGTGCGGTCAGTTGTCAGTTGCCAGTTGTCAGTGGTTACGCGAGAGTTGCAATTCGCTTGAAATCATCTTTGAGCGAAAAATAAAGTTGCCGGTACTGGGCAAAGGCCCGATCGTAGGTCTTGGCTGCCGCCCGAGTCGTGGGCGTTTCGCCGACGACGCGGATCGTGGCTCGGCAGGCCTCCTGAATATGCTTGAACGCGCCGGCTCCCACGGCCGCAAGCAGCGCCACGCCGTAGGCCGGCCCCTCCTCGGAATTGATTGTAGCGACCTTCTGCCCGAAAACGTCGGCTTGAATCTGCCGCCACAGCGGGCTGCGGCTGCCGCCGCCGGAGGCACGAATCTGCCGCACCGGCACGCCCAGGCCGCGAATGATCTCCAGGCTGTCGCGCATCGAATACGCCACGCCTTCCATAATCGATCGCGCCAGGTGGCCCCGCGTGTGGGCCAGCGTCAGGCCGATGAAGCAGCCGCGGGCGTCGGGATCGGCGTGCGGCGTGCGCTCGCCGGAAAGATACGGCAGGAAGAACAGCCCCTGGCAGCCGGCCGGCGCGTTGGCCGCTTCGGCGGTCAAAGTTTCGTACGGATCGACGCCCGATCGCCGGGCAGCCTCGATTTCGGCCTTGCACAGTTCGTTGCGGAACCATTGCAGCGACCCGCCGGCCGACAGGTTCACGCCCATGATATGCCACTTGCCCCGGACCGCATGGCAGAAGGTGTGTACGCGGCCGGCGGGGTCGATCTTCACGTCGTCGGAGTGGACGAACATCACGCCGGAGGTGCCGATCGACGTGCTCAGCGAGCCGGTCTCGACGATGCCGTTACCCACCGCTCCGGCTGCGCAGTCGCCCGCTCCGCCCACCACGCGGCACTCGGTCGACAGGCCCAGCGCGTCGGCCGCCGCACGCGTCAATTGGCCGGTGACTTCTTCCGACTCGTAGCAGCGGGGCAGCAGTTCGGGGTCCAGCTCCAATTTCGAGAGCAGCGGCTTCGACCAGTTGCGCCGGGCCACGTCCAGCAACAGTGTGCCGCTGGCGTCGCTGACTTCGGTGGCATAATCGCCGATCAGCCGCCGCCGCACATCGTCCTTGGGCAGCAAAACTTTGCGCAAACGATCGAAGTGCCGCGGCTCGTGGTTGCGCAGCCAGAGGATCTTGGGGGCCGTGAAACCGGTCAGCGCCGGGTTGGCCACCAGCTTGATGAGCTTGCTGCGGCCGCCGGCCCGCTCGTCGATCTCGGCGCACTCGGCCGCCGTGCGCTGGTCGTTCCACAGCAGGGCTCGGCGGATGACGCGGTCCTTGGCATCCAGAAAAACCGAGCCATGCATCTGACCCGACAGCCCGATGGCCTTGACGTCGGCCGGTTTGAGCCGGGCCTTCTTGACCACGGCCCGCACGGTGCTGACCGTGGCCCGCCACCAGTCGTCGGGGTCTTGCTCGCTCCACAGCGGCCGGGGCACATAGCAGGGATAATGGTCCATCGCGGCGGCCAGAATGCGGCCCTGCTCGTCGACGGCCAGCGTTTTGGTGCCGGACGTACCGATATCGATGCCCAGAAAGACGCTCATAATAAACGACTACCGCAGCCGACAGGGGATCGATCAAACACGTGGCGGGATTGTAGTCTGAGCCCGCAAGCGCCGGCAACCTGCGGGCAGATCGCGGGCATCGCCACAGCGACGAGAAGCATCGCTGTGCAGCGAACACTAGCCCGGCCACCAGAATCGAGCTATACAATATCAAACCTCGCCGGCGAACCGCCGCTGATCGCCGGCTGCGACCGGCCCACGGCCTCGTTTGCCGGCAACGATCGAACGAATTGAAAAATTGTGCAGCGAATATGGCCGACATTTTTCGCACGACCCGTCGAATTGAGTTCCGCGATACGGATGCGGCGGGGATTGCGCATTTTTCGAGCTTCTTTGTGGCGATGGAGCAGATCGAGCACGAGTTCCTGCGGACCGTGGGGCTGAGCGTGCTGGCGAGCGACGAGATTGGGCCGGTGAGTTGGCCGCGCGTGGCTGCCAATTGCGATTTTTCCGGCGCGGCCCGGTTTGAAGACGTGCTCGATGCCCAGCTCACGCTCGATTACCTGGGCCAAAAGAGCGTCACCTATCGCGTGCGGTTTACGCATCTCGGCCGGCCGGTGGCCGAGGGCACGATCACCGCGGTCTGCTGCCGCTTGGTCGATGGCCTCTGGCAGTCGATCCCCATCC
>DATCFX010001325.1:0-9614 GCA_036509275.1 Pirellulales bacterium
TGATCCAGGCCCCTGCCCTCTCCCGCCCGGGGAGAGCGGGTTGCGGAGGCCTTATGCTGCGCGCGATCCGTTACTGTTGAATCTGGTACAGCAGTTGACTTCGCTGCAAGAGATCCGCGCTGATGGGCCCGGGCGTCGACGGCCCCAAAATCGTCTGATCGCGCGGAATGAATTCGTGGGTCAGCCCCTGAATGTTGACCTGCGTCTTCAGATATTCCAGCTTGGACGTCAGCAGCTTGCGCTGGGCCATCAGATCCTCGACCTGCGGTGTTTTGCTGTTCATGCCGAGCCTTTCCAATTGCGATTCCACTCCGGCGAGCTCTGATTTCAACTGCTGCTCGAGCGCACTTTCTTCTTTCGGCGGCAGGTTCAAGAGGCCCTCGTTGCGCTCGTTGATGGCGATATTGGCGGTCACCTTGCCCACCGATTCGTGTTGCGTCGTGGGCAAGCCGTGCTCGTCGATGTAATAGACCACTTCCTTGGTCAAGCGCACCGGCGGATCGCGCATGGCATAGTCCAGAATCGCCAGCGTGAGCTTCGCCAGTTCGTCGCGGCCCTGCGGCAGCACCCATACGTACACTCCGCAATACTGCCCGACGTAGATACAGTCGCAGTCGTGCGGCACGCATTTGCGGCAGCCCACGTGAAACCAACATTCCGTGCCCAGGCAATCCTTCGTCACGGTGCCCACCGTCGACTCCCGGATGTTGCCGTGCGGATCGCCGGTATAAAAGATACCGAACCGCGCTTGGCAATCCGGACAGGTCGCGGCCGGGGCGCCGCGGCCGCAACTCGACGCCGCGATCTGATAAGCGCAGCGCATCAGCTCCAGTTTGCGTGGGTCGTTGATCGGGACCATCGTAAACGCTTCGCTGGACTCATGCGACCCGTTGAGCGAAAAACCCAGCGAGTTAAGCAGGAACGTGCCCGCCCGCGGCCCCATGCCGGCATACGCGAACCCTTGCGTATAGCCGGCGTTGGTCGTATTGATCACCTGGTTGACGCCTTGCGTCGGATACGAAAAGCAGGGCATCGAGTTCGGGTTATACACGAACATGGCCAGGTTGTTCAGCACCTGCTGCTGGTGGATGTCCGCCACCGTGCGCGCCTGGTTGATGGTATTTCTGCGCAGCTGCATGTGTGCGCAGCCGGAGTGGAGCAACAGGCACAAGACTCCGACAACGATGAGTTTCAAGGCTCGCATAGAGGCAACACCAATCCCTGGTTCGGTAAGCAATCAACGGACAGCGCACGTCGCTAAGGGCATTGCAAACGGCAAAGGCCCGACATCCGCAATTTGCCGACTAACCCCTCTAATCCCGGTATCGTCGTGCCAGTAGTAGGGGTTGAACCAAAGGTCCAGGTGCAAGATATCCTGCCCAGAATCTCCAGCCCGCCGCAAATATTACGGACGTCGCGGCTGACTCGTGTGGCCCATCGGCGCGTAGAGAGCCACCGAAAAATAGCTTCTCCGCGCCCCCTCTCGCCTTGCGGGAGAGGGCACGATGCGGGGCCGGGAAAAACGGAAGTTATTTTTCGGTCGATCCTTAAGGAGCTGCCGTGGCGAGAAATTTCTCCAGCGGCTGGTTGCGCGTGCCGCTGGCGGCTTTGATTTCGGCGATCGCCGCCCGGTTGGCGTTTGCTAGCGGCATCTCCGCTGGGCCGTCAGGAAAAATCATGCACACGAAATCGCCCGCCGGAACCGTCTGGCCGCCGCAGGTCAGGTGCAAGCGCAGTGCGAAGATGCGCGCGCTGGCGTCTTTCGACGGCGCGAGACCCAACTTGAGGCCAAACCGATCGAGGCCCTTGGGGTCGATCTGCTGGCTGAGTGCCTTCTCCAGATGTGCCGGGCCGCCATCGGCCGGCAGCAGCACGTCGTATTCGGCCGACCGGGCCAGCATGCCGCGCGCACGCACGGCCGGCTGCATTTTCCAGACCCGCAGCACTTCCACCGTGGCCTTTTGAATGAAAATCGGATGCGGCAACTGGTTCCGGCAGATGACTTCCAACATCTGCGGCGACGCATCGGCGAAGCGACCGTCTTCGAGCACCAGCGCCGGCTGCGTCGGATCCACTTCCACCGGATCGCCAGCCAGCCGGTGCTCGACGATCACCGTATTGTCTTTTTCCGCCGCTGGCTTGACGAAGTTCAAGATGGGCATCAATTGGTTGAGAAACACCAGCAACGCCGACGGGCCGGCGAGCCAGAGCGTCATCTTTTTCATGTCCCACAGGCGGTGCCAGAAAGCGCGCTCGGCGGCTTCTTCGAACGAAGGGGCCGGCGGCGATTCCTTGGGCGGTGGGCTGGCGGATCCCTCGGACATCTCGATTAGTCCTCCACGTTCCAGGAAATGAACCGCACGCTGTAGCTGCTCAACTCTTCGGATTCCAAGCCGCGACTCGTGCCGGCCCGATAGTTGGCGGACTTCAGCAGCTTGACCAGCGGCGAATCGGGCCCGGCGCCGCGCGTTCCCAGCGCCCGATCCAAGCTCGGCTGGGCGAGAAACATGAAATCGACTGGCCAACTTTGCGCTTTGACGGCGACCGCCACGACTTGTTCGCGGCCGGTCGTCGTAGCGGTCACGCGTGCAGGCATGGTCAAAACATTGGAATTCCGCAAGATGCGGTTATCGCCGATGGTATTTCGCGTGGGAAACAGCGGCGAAATTGCCAGATGGCTGTCGATGAACAACAGTGTCACTTCCACGGCCGACGAGCCGCGATTGGAAATACGCCAGGCCACCCAATCTTTCGAGTGCAACGTAATCGGCCGCTCGCTGGCCAGCCGCGTGCCTTGACGATCGGTCTTGTCTTTCAGCTTGACCATCTCCACGCCCACGCTGAATTCCTGCTGGGCATCGCCGGCCGGCTGGTCGACGGTCAGCGGTTCGGCAATCGTCAGTAAGTTGTGTACGCGGGCGGCGCGGTTGAGCGCGTCGCACAGCCGCTCCTCGTCCACCGGCGTGGGGATGCGAAAACGCGTCACCTCCGTCGGCAGCGCTCCGATCGTCGTCGCCAGGTCCGCCGGCAGAAGCCAATAGTCGCCGTCGCGGAATTGCACGGCCCAATGGGCACCGGCCAGCTTGGGCCAAAGTTCGAACAAGGCCTCCGGCTGCGCGGACCGGAGCTTGAGCTGCGCGGCGACCCGGGCGAGTTCCGCATCTTGCTGGCGCGAGCGCTGATCCACCGCCACGCGCAGCCGGAAATCGCCGAGATCGCGATACACGAGCTGGCACAAGCCGCCCGCGGGCAGATCCGCCACGGCCGCGCGATCGCCATAAGCGCAGGGCTTCACCACCGAGTCCGCCATTTCGTTGGAATCCACGCGGACGTAGCCGACGATCGACTCGCCGCTCGCCGCGCCGTGCGCCGGGGCGGCTTCGCCGGCGGGCCGGGCTTCGGCCACGGCCAGAATGCTGCCTGCCGACAGCCCGTGCAATCGGCCGGCGTCGAGCTTCCAGCCGTCACGCGCATTGCCCGACAATTGAAAGCGGGGTGGACGCGGCTTTTCGTCCAACACGAGGCGGTCGAGGTTCGCGCCTTCGATCAGCGGCGTCGGGTCGGCCCAACCCCATTTGCGATATTGGGCCACGATGCACTGGTGCAGTTCGCGGTAACTGGGCGGCGGCCCTTGCTCGAGCACCTGGCACAGCGCGTAAGACAAAAGACCGCGCCAATCCTGCTGCTTGCTGTCCAGCGGCAGCATGCACTCCTTTTCCGTTTCGAACGCCTGCGCCGCGTACAGCGCGATGATCGGCAGCGTGTCGTCGACGCCGTCGACCGCGCCGCCACCGGCATCGTCGCCGCGGCTCCGCGAATCCGCGCGCAAGGAGCGCGACTGCTGCTGAATCGGCTCCGGAACTCCCAGCGCCGCGGGCTTCATCTCGCGCTGCTTGAAAGGGCTGTCGCCGCGCAGCGCCGTGCCCGAATGGCAAGAATCGAAAATCACCCACACCAGCACGCCCCGAGCGGCGATGGCCCGGGTCCAACGCCCCAACTCGTCGTCAATGATGGCGCCCACGACCGTGTTGTCTTTCCAGCCTTGGACATCGCAGGGCATGAAGGTCTCATCCAGCCCGTCCGGCTCGGGATCGACCTGGAGATTGTGGTCCATATCAGGCTGTTGCGAGCCGTGGCCAGCCAGCAGGATCACGACCTGGTCGCCGGAGCGGACCGTTTTTTCGAGGCGCTGAAACTCGGCCGCGATGTTCGCTCGCGTGGGCCGGCCGACAGCTCCCGTGGCTCGGCCGGACCCGTCGGCGGCTTCGGACAGGATCCGCATGCGCTCGGGCGTGAAGCCGTAGCGACCCTGGAGCGTCTTCGCCATCAGCACGACGTCGTTGGCGGGCCCGTCCAGCGAAAGGTCCAGATGGTGATCATATTTGGTGCAGCCCACGAGCAGGGCATGCCGCCGGACGTCGGCGGGGGCGGCTTCCGGTTCGGCTGCATCCAGCGCGCGGGCCGAAAACCCCAGGCAGCCCAACAAGGCCAGACAACGCGTACCGACGTTGACGCTGAGTAAGTGCATGGCTTGTTCTGCCTTCGTGATTCGAGGAATGTGACTCATTGCCAGTCGCCCTCATTGCCAGTCGCCGCTGACGACGAACGCCGCCCACAGCCGGGGCGGCAGTCGGCCGCCGGCCGTGCGGCGCGGCGCCGGCTCGTCGGTTAGATCGAGCCCGCGCAGCTTGCCCGGTTCGAGCCGGTTGTGAAGCAGCGCGAGTTGGGCTTGCCGAAACGCGGCCAGCGGCGGCAACTGCTTTTGCCACAGATTCTGATAAAACTCGACCATCAACAACCGTGTGGCCTCGTCGTCGACTTTCCACAGGCTCGACACGACGCTGCGCGCACCGGCCACTTGAAACGCGCGTTGCAGGCCCAGCGCCCCCTCGCCGCCGGCGATTTGGCCCAAACCGGTTTCACAAGCCGACAGCACGACGAGCGGCGCAGCCGAAAGATCCAAGTCGGCCACTTCCGCGGCCGTGACAATGCCGTCGTCGCGGCCGGGCGCGACCGGCCGATTCACGCCGGCCAGCACGATGCCCGACAGCAAGTCCGGATTCCAGCCGCTGGCTGCTTGAAAGCCCTCGCCCTCCAACGCCAATACGTTGACGCCTGCCAGCCGGTTCGGTTTGAAGCGGGCGGGGGCAAAAAAGCCATGCGTCGCCAAATGCAAATATCGGGCTTTCGGCGCTTGTTGGCGAAACGCCTCTTCGGTGGCCAGGTCACGATCCAAAGGCTTCACGGAGCCGGATCGAAACCGCGCCTCGAACAGCTTTTGGATCGCTGCCACTTCGGCTTGCGTACCGGGCAACGGACCGAAGTCAGCCAGGCTGCCACCGCGCGGAGCGGTCAGGCCGTCCGGCCCCGAAGGCTGCCCCGGCTGACCGCCGAAATCGACATTGCCGATCAGCAGCATGGCGGGCAACTTGTCCTGCGACGCTGCGGGGGACTGTGCGGCAAAATGGCTGCCCAGCAACTGCGGCACCGGCACCACGGCCAGGGCCACGTCTTCGATCAGATAGCTTTCCGGATCTTTGCCCGGCAAAGCGGCTAGCGGAATGCGGCTGAGCGGACCGTCGGGCGAGACGAGCACGGTTTCGACGCCGCCTAAATCCTCGACCAGCGGCTCCCAGATTCGTTTGCGCAAGAGCCGCGGTGCATCCCCGCCATCGCTGGCCGAACGGCTGAGCCATACGTTGCGACAGTCGTCAATTAATGCATCGAGCCCTTCGGCCGGCCCCAGATCGCGCTGCGCAATTGGATATCCACGGCGAATCACAAAAGCAGCCAGCCGGCGCTCGCGCAGCAACCCACCTTCGGAACCGGTCGGCATCGTCAGTCGGGTATACTCCAGCACGTCAACCAGGGCCGTGTTTTCCGGTAGCAACTGCTTGAGCTGCTCGACGCCGAGATGCTCGGCGTGCAGGTCCCGGCCGAACTGCCGGTGCTCGCGCGCAATCTGCCGCTGCAGCTCGTCCTTGTGCAGGGCCAGGGCAGCCATTTGAGCCTGACGTTGGCTGGCGTCGGCCCCTTGGTCGCCGTCGAATGTCAGCCTGGCCATTTTCCGGTTGGTCGCGTCGAGATCCTCGAATAGCGACCCCAGCTTGGGGTTGGCACTCGCGTCGACCAGCCAACGCGATTCGTGCAGTCGCTGGCGGCGCGCCGATACGGAGCCTTTCCATTTCAGCACGTATTGGTATACGTCGTCCGCCGGCAGCGCGGCGCGCGACGACAGCGACAGATACTGGTCCAAATACCCGCGGACCATCGCGGCCAGTAGCAATTGCTGCCGCTCGGATTGAATGTGCGAGGCGAGTTGCAAGTTGGCCATGGCCAACTGCAACACTTCGCCCAACTGCCGGGCAGCCTCCGCGGATTGACCCCGGCGATCGGCCAGCAATGCCAGATTTGCCAGACTTAAGATCGTGGTGGGATGCTGCTGGCCGAGGACGGCCTGACGAATCCGCAGCGCTTCGGTCCAAAGTTGCTCGACGCCCTGGAAATCGCCCTGACGAAAGTTGATCGTTCCCAGATTATTCAGTGCGGTCGCGTAGCCTGGGCCCTGCTGATTCTCCGAACGCCGGAGTTGCACGACGCGCTCCAATAGCCAACTCGCCTGCTCCAAATGATCTTGATCGGTAAAAACAACCGCCAGGTTGTTCAATCCCGTCAAATAGTTCGGCAAATCATCCTCGGTATCCGGTCGGCTAGCCAGCCACAGTGATTGCCGCAGCAGCAAACTGGCCTGCGTCGAGTCGTGCCGGGCTTCGCAGAGCAGTGCCAGGTTGTTGACGTACTTGGCCAACTCGCGCAAGTCCGGCCGCAGGTACCTGGCATTCATTACCGGCGGCGCCTCTTCGCGCATGGCCAGTGACATGTTGAACTCGCCCATCAAGGATTCGTAACGGCCCGCCCGTTCCAGCGGGTCGCGCCCGTTCGTATCGTCGTCCTGGTCGTTCTGCGGGACGTGCATATTGACCACTTGGCGCAACAGCGGCACAGCCCGGTCGAAATCGCCCAGGGCCGCGTAGAGCACGGCCAGGTTGTTGACGATGGCGGCATAATCATCGCCTTCGGCCCGCCCGAGGCGCTCGAGCGTGGCGCGCGCCTGCTCCAGCAGCGGCTCGGCCTGTACGTAATCGGCCAGGGCGTAATAGGTCAGCCCCAGATTGTTCGCCGAGCGGGCCGTTTCGGGATCATCCGCGCCCAGCAGGCGCTGGCAGGTAGCCAGTTCTTTGACAAAGAGCTGCCGGGCCCGATCGAAATCACCCGCCAGCCGGCAAGTCAACGCCAGTTGGGCCAAGGCGGCGATCGTATCGTCATCGTCGTCGCCAAGCAGTTGGCGATTGATCCGATAGCTTGCTTCGAGCGCCGGCAGGCCGTTGAATTGCGCGCGGTCGGAGCGAGCCAGACTGCGATCTTCCAGATCTTTGCGCTGTTGGGCCGAAAGCCGGGCCAGTTGCCGGCAGTGCAGAATTCGCCGCTGCGCGCCCTCGGTGCGCCAATGCCGCCGCCCGAAATGCAAATCCTGGATTTCGACGCGCTGCTTCCAATAGTCTTCGGCGGCGGCGAAATCACCGCTGGACTCGCAGGCTTCCGCCAACTGCGCGAAGTCAGCCGCGATTCGATTCAGCCGCGTGTGGTAGACCGGATGATCGCGGCCCAGCACCCGGCCGGTAATCTCGGCCGCTTGCAGCGACAGGGCCTGCGATTTCTTTTCATCGCCCAGGGTTCGATAAGCCGCGGCTTCGCCATCCAGGCAATTGGCATAATACAAGTGATTCTCGCCGAGCGCGTCCTTCAACGCGAACAGTGCGCGGTCCGACACTCGGATGACTTCGCCCGCCTGCTTCGCATCCCGATCCGCGCCCAGGCGCCGATCGTTGTCCTTGTCCGGCCGTTGCTCGGCCATTTTCATCACGGCCAACAGACGCTCGCGGTCGTCGTCGGACAATCGCTGGATATCGGCAAGCTCGTCGGCGTGGTAGCGGGCGTCGAGCGCTTGCCAACTGGCCGCGCCATACACCTTGGCCCGCACCGTCGCCACCTGCTGCCAATAATTCCGCGACTGTTCGTACTCGCGCTGCTCGGCGGCAAGTTCGGCCATTCGCTGCCACGAAAGCGCAATCTCCTCGTGGAACTCGCCGTACACCTCGCGCTCGATGGCCAGCATGGCTGCCAGGCTGCGTTGCTCACCTTCGGCGTCGCGATGGTTGCGTTGCGCGCGCTGCTGAGCCTCCCATTGATCGCGATCGCCGAGCCGCCGCTGCTGCGCCAGGGTCAAATTCGAAGGCCGCTGAAAGGGCAGGGCCACGCTGTCCGCGTACGCCGCGATCATCGCATCATGCGCAGCCCGGTAGGCTGGGTGATTCTCGCCTTGCGCTTTGCGGCGGACCGCCATCGCCTGCATGTAGCTGTTTTGCTCGGCCCGATGGTCCTGCTGCAAACGCTGGCCGCGGGCCAGGAGTTCCCAGGCCTGGGCCGTGGCCGGGGTCCATTCGCCCCACGTGGTGCGCCGCAACTGCAGGGCCTGGGCAGCCGCCTCGGCCACTTTTTTGCCGGATTCAGCGCGCTGAGCCGCGTTTGGGCGTGGGCGGACCTCCTCGGCCTTGTCGGCCGCCTCCAGCAGTTGCAGGGCGTGGGCTACCCAGCGGTCGCCCATGGACAGTTGCTCACGCTGAGCCGCCGTGAGCGTCGGCAGCAACTGGGTGCGATAGAGGCCCCACTTGGCGTCGTTGAAGCGCGGGTGCTTTTCGCCGTCGACGAGCTTGCGCAGCTCGAGCATCTCTTGCCAGACCTTTTGGGCCGCCGCCAGATCGGGCGCCGATGGTTGGGCCGCCGGCAGCTTTTCGAGCACGGCGAGTAGTTCCTTGCGAGCAGCCGTTGCCTGCTCATCGCCGGATCCCGCGAGGCTATCGCGCGAATCGACCAACTGGCGGAGCGCGACGGCCGCTGGCAGATGTTTGCCCTGGGCTTCGCAGACCGTGGCCAAATCGGAAAGTGCTTCGGCGAACGAGGGATGCGCGGTTCCGAGCAGCGCCCGCAGGCGCCGGACGACGGCGTTCAGCAAGTCCTCGCTTTCGGCGTACTTGTCCTGATATGACAACAACACTGCGAGCTGTCGGCTAGCCCGGGCGGCGTCGAGGCTTTCGGCGCCCAAGAGTTCTTCGGTCTTGCGTACCGCCGGCCGCGCGCGTTCGATCGCGGCGCGCACGCTTTGCTTGTCCTGGAGCGATTCTTTTCGCAGCGGCTGGAGATCGCCTTGGGCCTGCTTAAGGGCAGCCCGGCCGGCCAGGTTCAGCGCCAGGCATTTTCGCACATGTTCGATTGCCAGCCGGGCGTCGGTCACCTTCCAATGCGGTGCTCCAAACGCGGCGGTGCGGACGGCCAGCACTTCTTCGCGAGGCGGCAGGGCCGCGTCGAACTTATCCTGCTCTTCCGCAATCTCGGCCAACCGCTCTAGCGCGGCCACCAACATCTCGGCCATGAACTGGGTATTGTTGTGGCCCGCGCCGTGGGCTTGAGCCGTAATGGTGTAGGCCTGGCGGAGATCTTCGGCCGCCGCCGCCACCTGGCCCTGCGCGGCGCGCGTGCGGGCGCGGCTGAGGAGG
>DATCFX010001326.1:0-1628 GCA_036509275.1 Pirellulales bacterium
CTCGCCTTCGGCTCGACACACCCTACCGCTTTGGGAAGCAGGCTTTATGGGCAAAGCTTCCGCAAGGAGAGAGGGATTGCGCTCGGCTGCTAAAACAATTGTAGTTCACGTTCCTGGCAGGCGTAAAATGCCCGACCCGGCGGCCGCGCGTGTTCTTCAATCGCCCCGCGACCAGTCGTCGGTCGGGGCGTCGCCCCCTCCGGCCGGCTGACGCTCGAGAAACTTCTCGATGGCTCGAGCCAGACGCCCGGGCGTCTCGTACGTGCCTTCGTACACCTGGCGGCGGATCTCGGCGATTTTCAAAGCCCGCGCCTGCGGATCATCGTGTGGTGCGTTCATGCGCTTGGTTGACTGGCGGTGCGTGGGTCGATCGTTGACTGGGGCCGCGGCGCGGCCGCTTCACTTTTTCGTGACGATCCAGATATTCCGATAAGCGACCGGGTTGCCGTGGTCTTGCAGTTTCAACGGCCCGGTCGGCCCTTCGTCCTTCAAGCCGCCGGGAGTCACGTGCGGCAACTCGACGTCGTGGTGAATAACTACGCCATTCTGTCGGACGGTTACGCGGGCGTTCTTCACTTTCTTGCTAGCGGTGGCGAAGCGGGGGGCGGTAAATTCGATGTCATAGGTTTGCCACGTGAGCGGCGGAAAGCACATGTTCACGTCGGGCCGCTTGGCCTTGTAAAAGCCGCCACATTCGTTGTCCTCGCCCTCGAGCCCGAAGGAGTCCAGGACCTGACACTCGTAACGATTTTGCAGGTACACGCCGCTGTTGCCGCGCGCCTGGCCGGTGGCCGTGGGCATGAACGGCGTGCGAAACTCCAGGTGCAGCACGAAACTGCCGAAAGCATCTTTGCTGACTGCGTCGGCGTGCTTACCGCCGGGTTCGGCGGCGCCCATCACCAGCCAGCCTTCGGGCGAGGCGTGTCCGCCGCCTTGGAATTTGCCAAGTCCCATACCGTCGAGCAGCACCACCGCGCCGGCCGGCGGCGCGGCTTTGAGCGTGGGACTGCGGCGCTCCGTCCGCTTGAAGCCCCCCGTCGAACGGCCCATGGCGTCGGTCAGCCGCAATTCGTCCGCGGCGAGGACTCCCCGCCAATTCGAGCCGGTCAGACTCGTGATCCCGTCCTTCGTCTCGGCCGAGAAGGTCTCCTTCTTTTTCGCGCGGTCCCAGCCGGCGCCGGGCAAGCCGCCCTGGTAGAGCACCACAACAAATTTGCCGTCGCCGCGCGCAATCACCTGCGCACCGCTGGGCTGCTGCTTGGCATCCTTGCCGTCCGACGTTCGCCAACCCTGATATTCGCCCTGGATGGCCAGGTCGGGACCGGCCGCCTTCGCCTCGACAAATGTCGGTGGCTTGGCCGGAGCACCGCAGCATACGGCCGTCATCATCAGACACGCGAGCGAGTAAGGGAGCGGCTTCCACCACATTGTTGACTCTCCAGGTGCAAAAAGGCTCAGCAGCCACCAAGGAACGAACGCCCCGCGGGACTTTCGGCCGCAAACATCCAGCCCTTCAATTGTGAAAAGGCGCCCGGCCGACCGCAAGCAACTTTTGGCGGGAAGCAGGTAGCGGAAGTCGTGAGACTTCCGGGGGGTGGCCGCTCGGAATTTTCACAAATTCCGCCGCC
>DATCFX010001327.1:0-10903 GCA_036509275.1 Pirellulales bacterium
TGGGGATTACTCTTTGCCCAACTGCCAGCGCACGAAGCGCTTGACCTGCATGCCGGCTTCCTTGGCGACCTGACCGACGGTCTTTTTGTCGTCTTTGACAAATGGCTGCTCGAGCAGCACTTTGTCGGCGAAGTAGTTCTTGAGCCGGCCTTCGATCATCTTGGCGATGATATTCTCCGGCTTGCCTTCCTGCCGTGCCGCGGCGCTGAGGATTTCGCGCTCCTTTTCGATGCTCTGCGGATCGAGATCCTCTTTGCTCACCGCCTCGGGATCCTTGGCGGCGATGTGCATGGCCACGTCCTTGGCCGCTTCCGCATTGCCGCCACTGACCTCGACCAGCACGCCAATGTCGCCCGTGTGATGTACGTAGCCGGCCGAGGGCGAATCGAAACGCACGATGCGCCCGAGATCGAACACCTCGCGGATGCGGTTGAACATGTCGTCCTTCTGCTGGCCCAACGTACTGCCGGGCTTGCCGGGGGCGGGCTGCTGGAGCAGGTCGGCGGCCGTTTTCGCGCCCGGGCCGGTTGCCAACTGTCGGGCCACGTCCTTGGCGAACTGCGCGAACTCGGGGCTGCTGGCCACCGGCGCGCTTTCGCATTTGATTTCGACCATGGCCCCCACGGTTTGGTCGGCATACACGGCGATGCGGCCGGCCGACGTTTCGCGGCCCAATCGCGTTTCCTGGGTCTTGATGCCCTGCTTGCGCAGCCAATCGACGGCCTTGTCCTCGTCGCCGCCGGTTTCTTGCAGGGCCTTCTTGCACTCCATCATCGGCAAACCGGTGCGCTCGCGCAGCGTCTTGACCGCCGCGGCGGTGATCTCAGCCATCTGGGCTCCTCTCTCTTTGCTTGTTTATTGACTTCAAGATTCGGGTGCAGCGTGCTCGGGCGGCATTGCTTGCCGACACGCTTTTTTGATTTGAACTGTGATTCGCCGCGCCAATCCGGCCGCCGGCCTGGCCGGCACCGGCCAGCGCGACCGGATTCGTTATGCGATCGAAGCAGTTGCCGCAGGCGACATGCCGCCGGCCATCGTTCGCCGCCGGCATGCGTGACGGTCGTCGTCACCGCCGCCGTTTAGTCGGCGTCTTTGTCGTCGCCACCGGCGGAATAGGCGGCCGGCCCGGCCTTCTGGCTGGCGGCATCCGTCGAGTTCGCCTTGCCCTCGATCACCGCTTCGGCCAGTTGCTGCAACACCAGCTCGATCGAGCGAATGCTGTCGTCATTGCCGGGAATCGGCAGATCCACCAAGTCGGGATCGCTGTCGGTATCGATCAACGCCACGGTCGTCACGCCCAGCTTGCGGGCCTCGCTGACCGCGTTCTTTTCCTTCTTCGGATCGATGATCACCATGCACTCGGGCAGGCGACTCATCGAGCGGATGCCGTTGAGGTTGCGGAACATCTTGCGATATTCGCGGTTGAGGGCCGACTGCATTTTCTTGCTGTAGGCCGAAATCTCGTCGGTCGTCCGCAGTTGCTCCAACTCTTCCAGTCGCGTCAGCCGGCTGCGAATCGTGCGGAAGTTGGTGAGCGTGCCGCCCAGCCAGCGATCGCTGACATAGGGCTGCCCGCACCGGGCCGCTTCGCGTTCGACCGTCTCGGCCGCCTGCCGCTTGCAGCCGACGAACAGCACCAGGCTGCCGCTGCTGGCCACTTGCGTGAGGTATTTTCGGGCGCGGATCAAGCCGCGGATCGTTTCGCGGACGTCGATGATGTGGATCAGATTGCGGCGGCCATAGATATACGGCCGCATCTTGGGATTCCACCGGCTGGCACGATGGCCGAAGTGGGCTCCCGCCTCGATGAGTTGCTTGACAAGAACCGGGGGCACTAAACGCTCCAATCGCTAAGTGGCACGCCGGCAAGCTCTTTCGGCCTCGAGCACGCTCGAGGCGAAGGCCATGGCGCCGGCGTTCAGGGTGAAACTGCGGCCTAAAAAATCGAGGCGACTCGCGTCGCCCTCCAGCCCTGGCCGTTGGGGCCGGAAAGTCCGCCATGATAGCGGGTTAGCGGCGAAGGGTCAACCGCTGGCCGGGGGCGGTGCGTGTGGCGAGCCGCACACGTGAGTAAGCGGCCTTGCGGCTTAAGCGGTCGCCACAGAGGTCGCTCCCTTACGGTCGCGGCTCGTCGGCGTGGCTAATCTGTCAAGTCCGCGATGCGAGCGGCTCGACGGCCGTGACATGCAGCAAAGAACAAATCTTGAATTCGGCCGGCACGCCGTCTTCAACGTCGATGCCCACGAGGATGTCTGATTTCGTGACCCAAGCCATTTCTGGGTGGCGCACTTCGTACGACTGGCCGCTCGACATTACCAATCGAAACGGCCGAAACGGCTGCGCGGTCAGGAGATCACGGAAAGTTTGGACAGTCATCTGTCATGCCTCTGAAACGCAAGCCCCCATCACCCCATTCTAACATTAGTATATCACTCGTGGGGCACCACGTGAATTATTCGGCCTCGGCAGCGCTCTTGGTGGCTTTGCGTGCCGCCCGCTTGGCTTGCTTCTTGTTCTGACCCGCCTTCGTCTTCGGCTCGCCCGGAGGCACGTTCTTGCTGGGCAGCCAGTGGGCCAATTCCGACTTAACGGCGGCGTACTCGGGCTTGCCGGCCAGGTTGGTCCACTCCTGCGGGTCTTGCACTTCGTCATAAAGCTCTTCGCCGCCGTCGGCATAGCGGATGTAACGCCACTTCTCGCTGCGGACCGCGTGGTTCTGATAGCCGTGCGTGGTGAGCGCGGGCCGGTCCCAAGCAGCCTGCGGATCGATGAGCAGCGGCTTGATGCTCACGCCTTCGACGTGCGACGGGATGTCCAGGTCGCACAACTCGCAGAGCGTGGGATAGATGCTCATGAAGTCGACCGTGCGCGGCGAGACGGAGTTGGGCTTGGTCATACCCGGCACGGTAAATAGCAGCGGCGCGCGCGTCGTTTCTTCCCACAAGGCGAATTTGCGCCAATGTTGCTTCTCGCCCAAGTGCCAGCCGTGATCGCCCCAGAAGACGATGATCGTATTGTCCTTGTACGGGCTCTTGTCGAAGCCAGCCATCAAGCGGCCGATCATCGCGTCGCAAAAAGCGCCGGCGGCCAGGTATCCGCGCACCGCTTCCTTCCAGCGGCCGGAGGCGAGCATCTGGGCGTGGTCCTTCTCGGGGGCCGCCATCTTCACGCCGGCGGGCGGCACGTCGTCCAGATCGTTTTCGAGCACCTTTGGCAGTTGGATCGATTCCAACGGGAACATGTCGTAATACTTTCGCGGCACGTTCCAGGCCATGTGCGGCTTGTGCAGCCCACAGGCCAGAAACAGCGGCTTGTCGTGCCGCTTGTTGAGCTGCTCGATGCAGTAGCTGACCGTTTGATAGTCGCCCAGCTCTTCATCCTGGGCATCGACCGGCGCGAAGCGAATGCCGCCGACGCCCTCGTTCTCGCCTTTGCCGGGCGGCTGGTCCTTGTCGGCCTTCGGCCCGTATTCATCCCACTGGCCGAACTGGTCGCCGTCGCCATGATAGATTTTTCCGCAGCCGACGACGTGATAACCGTGCTGCTTGAAGTGCGTATTGAGCGGCGCGACGTCGTTGGCAATCGTGTTGCGGCGGTCGATGCCATTGCTATAAACGCCGCTGGTCGAGCTGCGCAGGCCGCTCATTAGCGCGCTGCGCGAGGGATTGCAGACCGGCGAAGCGCAGTACGCGTGGGCGAAATTCACGCCCCGCGCCGCCAAGGCGTCGATGTTCGGCGTTTTGGCCTGCGGATGGCCTCCCAGGCAGCCGACCCAATCGTTCAAGTCATCGGCCGCGATGAACAGCACATTCGGCCGCTCGGCGGCTGCGGCGGGCGACCCTTGCAACAGCACGGCGAAAACGGCCAGCGCGGGCGGCAAAGCCCAAGATCGAGTGCGAAGCATGGCGGGCGTTCCTGGATGGCGGCGTTCGATACGACCAGAGATACGACGCGGACGGCGCCGTAATTATTTGCCCGCGCTGCGCATCTTCTGGCGAAAACTGACCCCGAACTGGGAATGCCGGCCGCTTGGTTACGCGGCTTTTCGCAGCGGTTCCAGCTCACGCGGGTCCAACGGCGGGAAGCCGTAAGACTGCAAGACCGCGTTGATCGCTTCGAGGGTCGCAATCGCCGGAATGGGAATCTCAATGCCGATTGCCCGCCCATCAGCGGCCAGATCGACGACCAAACCCCCTTCGCGTTCCCTTGTGGCGGCGGCAGGCGTAACTGTCGTCAATGAACCGCCGCTCGTAGATCGGCTCCAACACGCGCACGACCGCGTGATGCACCACCCGGTCGCGGAAGGGGGCCGCGCTGATCTTGCGCCGCTTTGGCTCGAAGATGTAGAAATTGCGATACGGCCCTGGCAGGTAGCTACCGTCGCGGAGTTCGCGTTGGAGCCGCAGCAACTCCGACTCCCAGGCGAACTCGAACTCGGCTGCCTCGGGCTTGCCACGCTTCCGCCGCCGGCAGCGGGCGTACGCCGCGCAGAGGTTTTCCCATGACACGACCCGTGGCCAAAGGTTGCGGTACGTCCGTGCCACACTCTCGACGCCTGGGGAGGAAAAAACGCTCCGGGACGTTCGCCCGTTGGCTACCAGCCCCGGAGCGCAAACGCGGCTTTGGCCCCAGCATCCCTCTCGGCCTTCGCCGTGGGACCGGGTACGCAGGATACAGACCGTGTCGTCCTCTTGGCACGGGCCGGGCATGCACCCATCCGGCTAGGCCGGCCGCAGACCCGGCATCTGGCTGCTACATGATGACGATTCGGAAACGCCCACTACCGCTCGCACACCACCCGAAAGCCGTTGTTGTAGTTACGGTTCGCGGGCAAGTCGTTGTCACGGTTCGCACACCGCAGATTAACTGGGGTATTGTTGAACCCGCCCCCGCGAGACACACGCGACGAGCCGGCGCTCTAGCGGTCCGTCCCCTTCCGCCAGGCCCCCAGCAGCCGCCCCAGCTCATCGACGAGCCCGGCCGCGTGCTGCACCTGGTTGCCTGCCAGTAATTGCAGATCATACGCGAAGCGGAGCAGCGCCCGCAAGCAGACCAGCTTGCCGTCGGCCCGCTGGAGCCAGCGGCTGCGCTCGGGGCCGCGCGCGGCGTTGGCCATGAGAATTGACTCTTGAAACTCGAAGCCGATGGTTTCCAGTTTGAGCGTGTAGCTTTGCCGCAGGTTTTTGGGGAATCGCTGCGTATGCCGAATGAGCCACAGCAGGAAATCGTGGGTCTTGACGAACAGCGGGGTGTCGGGAAGCGACTTCGCCAATTTTTATCGCGCGCAGGGGGCTTCGCCCCCCTGCACCCCCCAATTTAAATCAGAGGACAGAGTTCAGAGTGTCAGAGTACGACGACACGGAAACGCCCACTACCGCTCGCACACCACCCGAAAGCCGAAGCTGCAGGCACGGCTCGCGGGCAAGCCGTAGTCACGGAGCGCACACCGCAGATTAACCGGGGTATTGTAGAACCCGCCCCCGCGAGACACACGCGACGAGCCGGCGCTGGGGCCTTTTGGATCATCGACCGGCGAGTTCGCGTAATAGTCCTCGCCGTACCAATCCGAGCACCATTCCCACGCATTGCCGTGCATGTCGTAAAGCCCAAACGCATTCGGCTGGAACTTCCCGACCGGTGCCGTCCACGCATAACCGTCGCGCCGCGACAGCCACGGGTATGGAGTCGTCGTATCGGTCATTTTCCCGTCCTTGTCGTAGTTGGCAATCGTGCTCTTGCCGCCGTCTTTTTCCGACTCGGCTCGCCGGTCCCAATCGGCGACATTGGCGTAGCGGACCAAAGCCTCGGGATTATTGCCGAAGAAGTACCGACTGTTTGTCCCGGCGCGGCAAGCGTATTCCCATTCCGCTTCGGTCGGCAGGCGATACGTCTTGCCCTCCTTCGTGCTCAGCCAGCGGCAGAAGGCCGTGGCATCGTTCCAACTGACGTACACGGCCGGATGATCCATGCCGATCTGCCAGCCGGGAGCCCAGGGGCGCCAGTTGCTCGATTCGACAAGCCGGTTATTCACATAGCCCCGACTCGGCCGGCCGTCGCGCTCGATGTCGGTCTTGTAGCCGGCGCCATGATAGAACATCAAAAACTGCCCGAGCGTGACCTCGTACTGGCCCATGTAAAACGGCTTGGTGATCCGCACTCGGTGCCGGGGCGGTTCACCGTCGAGCCACTTGGGGTCGCAATACGGGAAGTAATTCAGCGTATCGCTGCGGTCCTCTTCGGCGCCCATCATGAACGTGCCGGCGGGCACCAGCACCAGCTTCATCCCCAGCGAGTTCGTCCTGCTCGCCGGCTGCGCCGCAGCCGCCTGCGGTACGAATGCCGCCGCCAAGCACCCAATCGCCACCCACCGCAACCACCGTAAACTCATCATGGTGCATAACTCCCTGGAAGGCCGGACAAAGCGGCCGGGCCGAACGCCCGCGCGCCCGCTCGGCGCGTAGCCATTCTGGTTGAGCGCCTGCCGCCGGTCAATCAAATGGGCGCCGGATTGCGGGTCAGCCAAGACGCTCGCCACGCGAAGCGGGCGAGTCGCGCACGGCGCGATGCCAGACGGCGCGCCCCAAACGGGCTGAGCTCAGCCGGATGCAACGGCGGAACGCCGTACGGCTGCAAAATGGCGTTCACGGCCTCGGCGGTCGCTAGCGCGGGATTGGCAATCTCGATGCCAAACGGGCCCCCCGTTCATGCAGCCCACGCTCCTGAGCGCGCTGGCGCCGGCTAATCCGCAAAAGCTACCCGGCTAGGACTCGAACCTAGAATGGGAGAGCCAAAATCTCCAGTGTTACCATTACACCACCGGGTAGTGGTCGGGCGAACCGCCGCATTCTACCGCTAGCGGCTTCCCGATGGCTAGTCGTTTTCGAACACTGTAATTCCACGGTCTCGGAGAGCTAAGCCTCGGGCGAATCCCCGGTTGCGTATGCGCGACCGAGGCCGGATAATCGGCTGCCATCCTTGTTTTGCATTGAATCGCATCCGGAAGCTGATCCTCGATCACGTGGTCCAGTTGGCGGAGGCTTGAAATGAGCATTGCGGCGGTGAGTGAGCCGCGGATCATCGCGCTCGAAATTACCGACGACGCGATTACCGCCCAGCTCGCGGATGGGCGCACCGTGAGCGTGCCACTCGCGTGGTCCTGGCGACTTTCCGACGCGACCAAAGCCCAGCGCAAGCGGTTTGAGATCATCGGATCCGGCGAAGGCGTTCATTGGCCGGACATCGACGAGGATATCAGCGCCCGCGGTATGCTACAGGGAGTGCCCGCGAAGCCACCGAAGTCAAAGCGAGCCACGCACCGGGCCTGAGCGGTTTGCCGTCAGGCATCGAACACGCCGCCGATCTCCGGCACTTCTTCGCCGTGTTCGAGCCGATCAGCAAGAACCCGCAGGGCAAGCGCCTTGGTTCGCTCCAGAGCCTGCTCGCGGGTGGCTCCGTAGGCGAGCACTCCGGGCAGGTCGACTACTTCGGCCAGCCAGCGGCCGTCGTCTTCGCGTTCGATTTCGACGTTCAGCATAATAACGAGCTCCCTGGCGATGGCGAAGCGTTCTCGCGCCGCTAGGTTTGCTCGCCGCCGGCCTCGGCGGCAGCGCCGACCACCTCCAATTCGGTCACTAGCAGCAGATCGACGATGCTAAACCCGTCGCCGGTATTGTAGACGATCAGGGTGCGGCCGTTGGGCGCGTGGGAGATGAAGTCGCGGTGGGGAACCGACAATGAGCGCCCGTCGGCCAAATGCAGTAAAAACGGCCTAAATGGCTTGGCATCAAGAACGCCGCGGAGTTGCTCGATCGTCATGTCAATCAACTATACCGCGCGGCAGCCGTAGGCGGCAAACTGGCGAATGCGATCCGTTCGGCAAAAGCTCGGTCCGCAACAGGATAAAAAGGATTGCGCCCGCGACGTCAGGTGCCGTTCTCCGACACTTCTTCGCCGTGTGCGAGGAGCAAAAGTCTCGCCGCGCCCGATCGCCTGCTCGGCCGCCGCACGGGCGCGGTCAAAATGCTCGCTAAAGCAACTCGAAGAAGCTTTGTTTGTCCAGGTGCGGGAGGTACTTGTCGAGCTGTGCTTGTAGCGGAGCGGGACTTGCCAAATGCCACCAGTTGTCGTACGAGCCGCGAAAGCACCAACGCTCGGCCGAAAAGCACCGCCGGTCGGCGTCTTTCAACTCGAACCGCATCATCTTCGAATAGTTCGACCACCGGATCAATGAATTCCTCAGCTCCTTTACTGCCGGCGATTGCTCGCCGCCAAGGGCAAGGAGCCTGGTCGGTTCCAGCAAGTCGATGATCCGGCCCGCGTTCTCGTCGGGCGTGTAAACGACAAGTGCATCCCCCTCGGCTTCGACCAGGAACACCTCGAGATCGGTGTATGCCTCGATCGCCTGGACCACCTGGCCTCGCTCGAAGGACAATAGCCGAGTGGGACGGATCTTTCTGACAGTGACCAGCGCCGTCTGTGGGCTTTCGTGGATCTCAAAGTCCTCGGGCAGGCTTTCGGCCGGAGTTCCGCCGGGCTTCTTCGAGCAATAGAACTTCGGCTTGCCGGTCTTTGTTTTTCCGACCAGCACGAAATATCGGTCGCCGCGGCGGTTGACGTGTTCCAGAGGCATGTGGAATGCTCGATTGGCAAGCTCCTAGCCCTTGCGCCGCTTGCGCGAGCCATTTAATCTGACATCCCAGCGGCGCGCAGTCGTATCATAGGGGCGAAGCGGGATGGAAGCCAAGAGCCGGAACGAAGCTCTTGGTGGTAACGATACGTTCTGGCCCGCTAGGCTTGATCGCTGCCGGCGAATGTGGTCCGTCCCCATGGAAGATCAGCCTTTTCGGCGTTTGCCAGTGCCATTGCCGCTGCGTTTCACTTCCAGGGCTGTGACCAATAGTAGGTCGATGATATGGAAGGCGTCGTCGGGCGGCTGCCAGACAGCGATGGTGCGCCCGGTCGGAGGGGCCAGGAGAAAATCCCGCTGATCGACAGGCATCGCGCGACCATCCGCCAAATGGATGACGAATGGCCGAAACGGTTGGGCGTCGTAAATGGCCTTCAGTTGCTCGATCGTCATGGGAACGATTATACCGGCAAGGATGCACGCGTTCCAAAAACGCACTTGAAAATCCCGCGACCAGCGGTCGCGGCTTTATGGGTTGCGGTGGTTGCGGCGTTATGCGTCGGCGGCGGCGTCGGGCGGTTCGCCCGGGGCGGCGGCCGATTCGCGGTTGGCGACGGAGAAGGAGAGCTGCTCGAGCTCGATGGCCAGGTCGACGCCGATCTGGCTGACCTGCTCGCCCAGCGTGATGGTGACAGGGGCGAAGTTCAGCACGCCCTCGACCCCGGCCGCCGCCAGCCGCTCGGCCACGATCTGGGCCTGCGTCGCTGGCACGGCCAGTAGCGCCAGGCGGATGGTCTCGCGTTGAGCGATCTCCGGCAGTTGATCGAGATGGTAAACCGTCACGCCCTCGATGCAATCGCCGATCTTGCGCGGGTCGGTGTCGAAGGCGGCTACCAGGCGGAACCCACGTTGCTGAAAGCCGCGATAGCCGAGCAACGCGCGCCCCAGGTTGCCGACGCCCACCAAGGCGACGGCCCATTGCTGATCGGTGCCCATGATCCGCTTGATTTCGGCAATCAATTCTTCGCAGCGGTAGCCGATGCCGGGATAGCCGAAGTGGCCGAAATAAGCCAGGTCCTTGCGCACCTGGGCGTCGGTGAATCCCAGCCGTGCGCCGAGCTGGCTGGAGCTGATCGTGGAGTGACCGTCGCGGACCAGGTGCTCCAGTTCACGCAGATACAGGCTCAGACGGGTGACGACGGCCTTGGGCACGGGGCCTTCGGAGCCTGAAGCACCTGATTTGCCTTTGGGATCGCTCATGGACCGCTGCACCGAAAAATAACGTTCGTGGTCCTCTTTTTCCTCGGGGCTACCTCGCGCGAGCCGCAGCAGCGAGGAGCCGGAAGGCAAGGCTATTTTTCGGCGAGTCCTCGGGCAATCGGGACGGGCGCCGCTGGCAGGCGGCCGGGCGTGTTTGCTTAGTGCGGTAACACTGTAAAGAAACCGATGTCGACCGACAAGTGGCCGCTGCCCGAGGGGGGTGTCGCAGGCAAGCACTTAGGATCGACCGAAAAATAGCTTCTCCGCGACCCCTCTCCCCTTGCGGGAGAGGGCCGGGTGAGGGGCCGGGAAAAACGGAAGTTATTTTTCGGTCGATCCTTACTGCTGAGAGAACGGATAGTAGGTGTCGTCGTTGAACCAAATCTTGCCGGTGTCGGTGTCGTACTGCCAGCCGGCGCCCGGGGTCACGGTCGTGGGCGTGGCGCCCGCAGGCGGGGCGGCGACCACTGTATTGCTGCCGGTAATCGGGTTCGCCGGAATGCTCGTGAGATACGGGCCGTATGGAAAGTCGGCGCCGCTGGTGCCGACCGTGCCGGAAAGGTTGGTGGCGCTGGCCAACTCGATGAGTTGCTGGGTGGGCGTCATCCCGGCATGTTCCAACTTGTAGAGTTCGATCTGCAAACGCAGCGTGTGCAGGTCGAAGCTGCCGATGCTGGTCTTCGCAGCGTCGGCGGAGTCGGAGAACTGCGGAAGGATCGCGACCACCACGATGGCCATGATGACCACCGCCACCAGAACCTCGACGAAGGTGAATCCCGCAGGCTGACGACTCGACTTCTGCATGTTGATCCGATCCGTTGGCTTTAAGACCGCTTGCACTGCCCTGAAGTACCTACGTCACGGCTGGGTGCTGTCAACGTGCTCCGCAGCGGGTCCGCAGCGCGTAGCCCCAGGCCCATGCCTAGCGGCCCAGTAGCAGGTGCCCGCGCCGTGCCCGGTGAGCCGACGGCATAGTCGGAAGCGTCGTTGAGGCCAGGCTGAATTGCTACAGGCGGG
>DATCFX010001328.1:0-2109 GCA_036509275.1 Pirellulales bacterium
AAATGCGGGCGCGCGTGCCGGCGACGGCCGCAACGTACTGGGCCGTGAGCGTGGCGATGCCGCACAAGTGGCCTAGCAAGTTCAACAGCGGGCGTTCGGCGGCCAGCAGGCTGCGAGCCGCTCCGGCGAGCGTGGCCAGCGGCTGGCCGGCGGCCACCGCCTGGCCATCGGCCGCCAGCGGCGTCCAACTGATGCGCGGGTCGTATTCTTCGAGCACCAATTTCGCCGCGGGCAAACCCGCCACCACGCCGGCGGTGCGCGCGGCCACGGTGGCCTGCCCCTGGGCCGTCTCGCCCACCAAGGCCACGGTGGTCCAATCGTACACGCGGTCCAAATCCTCGCGCACGGCCAGGCGGATGAGCTGGCGGCAATCATCCTCCAGCCGCAGGTCCCACGTGATCTGCCGAAAGTCCTTCAAGGCCTCACCCGTCCCAACTCTTGCCGTCCCAGGCGAGCATGCGCTCGACGAGCGCCGCCAGGTCGTCGGAAAAGGCATGCAACAGCACTTCGCCTTTTTCGGCCGTGGCGCTGCGCGGATCGCCGATGTGGCCGGGCTGCGTTCGCTCGCGCGTGATCCAGCCGCGCGACGCCGGCTCGAACGGTTTTCCGAAGGGCACCGCTTCTGCCTGCTGGTGATTGCGCACCAGGTGCGGCGCCAGCCGGAGCATCATCGAGGTCTCCCACTCGCAGGCATGACCCATCCGCTGCTGCTTGATGGTAGGCTCGATCTCGTGCGGCTTCGCTCCGAGCAACCAGTACGTGGCGAACAGCAGCAGCAAGTCGTTGCGCCGCCGGTATCGCTGCCGGACTTCGAACACGGTCTGCTGGCCGGGCACGTTGTTGCCGCCGTGGCCGTTGATGATCAGCAGGCGGCGAAAGCCGTGCATGACAAAGTTGTCGAGCAGGCCGCCGAGCACGTCGAGGTACGTGCGCGGCGGGGCCGAGAGCGTGCCAGAAAAGTCCAGGTGATGATCCGAATTGCCCAGCCACAATAGCGGCGCGAACACGGCCTGAGCCTCAAATCGGCCGGCCGCTCGGTGCACGACTTCGGCCAACAGCAGACTGTCGGTGAACAGCGGCATGTGCCGGCCGTGCTGCTCCAGCGCAGCCACCGGAAACACAATCGGCGTATCTTTGGACAGCTCGGCCACCGCATCCCAAGTCATGTCTTGCAATTGCATGGATCGTGCTTTCTCTCTCAAAGTACCAGGCGCGCTCCGTCTGCCGTCGCCGGAGCGAGAATCATTTCCCGCAATGCGAATCGTTTGCTACCGAGTCACGGCACACGGCGTGTGCCTGTTACTTTACGCGCTCACGGGAACCGGGCCAACCGGGCATGATTATGTGCCGCAGCGGCAATGCAGCCAAGAGTGCGGGGCAGAGCGTTGTTCCACGCCGGACTTTGGTTTAGCATAGTGAATCGAGAAACGCCGCGTGGCTTCGGCCTCGTGGTTACAGCCTGCCCCTGCCGGCCTTCCCGCCCGGTTTTGCCAACCTAAATGCAAAAAATGAGGTTCGCCATGCCCGCTCGCACGCTGGGGCCGCTGTTCATCATCTGCTGGTTGCTGGGATCGGCGCCGCTGCCGGCCGCCGACACCCCGCGCAAGCCGCTGCTGCAAGTGCCGCCGGGTTTCGACATCGAGCTGGTGGCCGGACCACCGCTGGTGCAGCATCCTACGATGGCCTGCTTCGACGACCAGGGCCGGCTCTACGTGTGCGACGGCCCGGGCATGAACCTGCCCGCAGCCCAGTTGCTCAAAGAGTTGCCGAATATGATCCGGCGACTGGAAGACACCGACGGCGACGGCCGCTACGACCGTTCGGTGATGTTTGCCGACAAGATGACCTTTCCGATGGGCGCGCAGTGGTACCAGGGGAGCGTCTATACGGCCAGCCCGCCGAACATCTGGAAGCTCGAAGATCGCGACGGCGACGGCGTGGCCGAAAAACGCACAGTGCTGGTGAGCGAATTCGGCTTTACCGGCAATGCGGCCGACATTCACGGTTGTTTTCTGGGGCCCGACGGCCGGCTGTACTGGTGCGACGGCCGGCATGGTCACAACTTTGTCGACGAGCACGGCAATCAATCGAAGGGGCTGGCAGCGCGGC
>DATCFX010001329.1:0-1778 GCA_036509275.1 Pirellulales bacterium
TTGGGCAAAGCCCGCGTAATCGCCGCAGAACTGATAAAAACTGAGCGTTGTATTATGACACGCGTAGCCGAACAACAGGGCGCGGACGGCTTGCTTGTCGTCAGTGATGCGCAGCACCGGCACCACCTGGTCCACCGGGCCGTCGGAATTCGGCGCGTTGGCAAAGCCGCGGTCGGTCGGGCGGCGGCGGTTCATGGCAAAGCCGGCCCGAGCGTGCAGATAGTCGAGCCGCGCCGGGGCCAGCCGCCCGAGGGCCTGGCCAATACAATCGACGATCGTCGAGCGCAACTGCTCCATGTACGCTTCGTCCGCGGCCGCCCGACCGGGCTCGACTTGGGACGCGTCGTACGCGGCGCGCTTGAGTTCGGGGCCGCAGTGCGTGTGCGAGGCATTCATCAAGAGCGACTCGCGGGCCAGCTTAAACTTTTCGATGCACTGGCGCTCGACGTGGTCGCGCAATGTCCGCGGAACGGAAACCAGGTCGAGCGTGACAATCACCAGCCGCCGGCCGCCCGCATCCTCCAGGGCCAAGGCTTTGGCAAACAAATCCTGGGCGACGCCCTCGGCTGGCTTTTTGCGGCTCGCGTAGCCGGCCATCCACATCATCTGCCGCGGCGTGATTTTGGCCGCTGCCGCGCCCGCCTTCCATCCAGCTTCCGAGCCGGCTGCCGACTTTTTCGCCGGCGCAGCGAGCACATTGGCGGAGGCAACGGCAGCCAGCAAAAGCACGACGGTCATCCGCAAGCATCGCGATCGCATTCGATCAGTTCCTCGTGGCCGGTTTGGAAGCGATTTAACGTAACATGCCCGCGGCAGCGCGTCACGCGATCTGCGGCCGGCCTGCGGTCGGCCGGTCGCTGCTCGGAGCCGCATGCTTGACGGCCGGGGCCCGTGTCTTTTAGCCTAATGACCTGTGCTGTCCACTTCTCGCGTTCCGCCAGAACACGCAGGTGCCTGTCATGGACGAAAATTCCAGTTCGCAATCGCGGAAGCCGCGCATCCTGGTCGTCGACGATTCGCCCGACGTGGCGATGACGATGACCATGCTGCTCAAGGCGTTTGGCTACGAAGTGTCGCAGGCCCATAGCGGTTGGGCGGCGGTCGAATCGGCCCGGCAGCAGCGGCCCGACATCGTGTTTCTCGACATCCGCCTGCCCGACATGACCGGCTACGACGTGGCCGAGCGTCTGCGAGGCGAGCTCGGCTTGGATCAGAGCGTGTTGATTGCCTTGTCAGGCTTCGACCAGGACGAGGAACGCCTTTCGGCCGCGGGCTTCAATCGTCACCTGGTCAAGCCGGTTGCGGTCGCCGCACTCAAGCAACTGCTCAACGAGTATTCGACCGTTCGCTCGTAAGCCCCCCCTACACGCGTCGTGGTCGCCCGGTATCTCAAAGGATTGCTGATGTCCAAGCGGCCTGTCCGCCAGCCGCGCGCAACTCCCGGTCCGGCTCCGCTCGCCGGGCCTGTCCATAACCGCCGCGAGCCGAGCGGTGCCAGGCCTCGCGATCCGTCGCTCCTGCCGCTCGCATGGCTCAATCGATTGGCGGGCCCGAACGACGAGCTCGACTTCGGCATCTATCGCCGGCTACGCGGGCTGCGCAGCGACCTCGAGCAGTTGCTGATCGTCGATTTGCCGCAGGCAATCGAGCCATCGCTCGCCCCGGCCGATCGCGCGCTGGTATACAAGTCCTTCGATCGACTGATCCGCCGTTGGCAGGACCAGATGATCGACGTTTCCCCGGCCCGCCGTGTGACCGCGGCATCGACCGCTGCGGAT
>DATCFX010001330.1:0-1606 GCA_036509275.1 Pirellulales bacterium
TCCGGGCACTCTACCCGGTGGAATTCAACCGTCGCTTTGCCATGGCGACCGACGCCCAGTTCGGATCGCGCGAACCCTGGCCGCTGGATTTTACGCGCGCTGGACTCGAATCGCCGTTTTTGTGGCTGGGCGACTCGGCCGCCGATAGTGCCGCCGATTGGTCGGAGTTCAAGGGCGTGTACGGTTACTACGCGGTCCGCGGACCCAAGCCCGGCGCCACCGTCTATGCCCGCTTTTCGGATCCGCGGGCAGCCGCCGGCGGGCAGCCGCCGGTGTATATGGCGGGTCAGTTTTTCGGCTCGGGCCGCGTGTTCTATTTGGGCAGCGGCGAAATGTGGCGGCTGCGCGGTGTGGACACCGTGTATTTCCAGACTCTTTATACGAAGCTGCTGCGCTATGTTTCGCAAGGCCGGCTGTTGCGCGGCAGCAATCGCGGCACGCTGATGACCGAACGCGACCAGTACGTGCCCGGCGCCACGGTCGAGGTCCTCGCCACGCTCACCAATGCGCAGCTCGAGCCGCTCGAATCGGCTGGCGTGGCGCTGCAAGTCATCCAGCCCGACGGCAACCTGCAAACCGTTCGCCTCGTGGCCGAACTGCGCCGCCCCGGCAGCTTTCGGGGTTACTTCACCGTCCGTAAAGAGGGGACCTACCGGCTGGAGTTGCCGGTGCCCGAGAGCAAAGACCTGCGGCTCACGGCGCTGCCCATTCAAGTCTCGATTCCGAACCTGGAGCGCGACCGGCTGAATCGCAACGACGCGCTGCTCGCGGATGTTGCCCGCCGCTCGCAAGGGCAGTATTACGTCGGTCTGGAAGCCGCGCTGGGGCTCAAGCCGGGCGTGCTGCCCCTGGCCGATCGTTTGCCCGACCGCAGCCGCACGCTCACCTTGGCCGCCGCGCCCGATCCGCTGTGGAGCGACTCGGCCCCCTGGCATCGGGCCCGCTGGATGCTGGCCGCCGTGTGCGGCGTATTGTGTTTGGAATGGCTCCTTCGCCGCTTGTGGCGGCTGGCATGAGAAGCGATAGCCCGTGAGTTCAGAAATCATCATACCTGCCGCCGACCCGCACGCCCCGCCGCCGGGTCCGGGCGAACTGAAGTCGCTCTTGTCGCGGCTGCGCCGCGGCGTACGCGCGTATCTGTGGGGTCGGGGCGTCAGCCGGCTGATTGCCTGGCTGGGCGTCGTGCTCTGGGTTTGGCTCGCCGTGGATTGGTTCTTCGAACCGGCCCGCGACGTCCGCGTCGGGCTGCTGGTGATCGCGGCCCTGGTGATCGGCTGGCTGGTCGAGCGGTTGCTGTTGCGGCAGGTCTTCGTTTCGCTGCCCGATCGCAGCATGGCGCTGGTTATCGAGCGGCATTACCAGGTGTTGCAGGACACACTGGTCACGGCGGTCGAACTGGACGACGATCCGCGGCATTTGGCCCCGCTGACGCGCGAAATGCTCGACGACACGCGCCGCGCCGCCGCGCGCATCGCCGGGGCCGTGGAATTGCGGCATGTGTTCAATTTTTCGCCCCTGGTCGCCAGCGGCCTGGCAGCCTGCGGCCTGCTGCTGTCGCTGGGCGTCTTCGCCATCGCCGCTCCGGCCAGCTTCCGCGTGGGCATGG
>DATCFX010001331.1:0-7571 GCA_036509275.1 Pirellulales bacterium
CCCGTAAAGGGGATCGCCGCCCAAGACCACGGCGATCGGCAGCAGAGTCGCCTGGGCTGCGGCCGCTGCCAGAGCAGCCGCAAGCGCCGCTTCGCCCTGCCAGGCGATGGCTACGAGGTTGGCCGCGAGAATTTCGACCGGCAAGGTTTCGAGCATTAGCTGCTGCGTGAGCGGGTCGCGCCAGCAGACGCGGCCGCAGGTGATCGCGGCATTGGGCTCCAGCGGCCAGCAGCGCAACACGGGCAATTGGCCCAGGTCCACGTCGCGGCCCAACTTGACGATCTGCTGGCAGGCCGCTTGCTTGAGCACGCGCGGGGCGAACTTGTCGGCTCCGGCCGTGTTGTGCTTGATCCGCTCGAGCCAATTGCGCGGCTCGGGGCCGGCCAGCCAGTGCTCGACGCGATCGGCCGCCTGCTCGAGCGCGTCGACGCGCAGCGCCAGCGCCACGCGGGACTCGCTGCCCAACAGATTCGTGACCACCGGCCAGGCCCGGCCGCGCACGCGTTCGAACAACAGCGCCGGGCCGCGCTGCTGCGCCACCCGATGCGTGATGGCCGCCACTTCGAGCTGCGAATCGACTTCGGCCGCGACGCGCAGCAGTTGGCCGCTGCGGTGCAACTCTTCCAGGAAATCGGCCAGGCAGTCGTGCGGCACGGGGGCGTTTTTTGTTCGAGGGCGTGTGCGGTCGTTCGGGCGGTTCAGTAATTGATGCGGATTCCGCGGCGATACAGTTCGTCGACCAAGGCCGGCGTGGTGGTGTATTGCACGGCATCGAGCCCCGCATTGCGGGCGCCGGCCACGTTCGCCGCCAGGTCGTCCACGTAAAATACCTCGTGCGGCTCGACGCCGGCCCGCTGGGCGGCCAGCCGATAAATCCGCGCGTCGGGCTTCATCAAGCCGACTTGAAAGCTCAGCACCACCTGCTCAAACGCATCGGGAATCAGCCAGTAGCGATCATTCGTCAGGTACTGCCAGTGCAAGTCGGACGTATTGGAGAGCAGCCCCAACCGATAACCGGCGCTGGCTAACCGCCCGAGCACGGCGTTCAGGGAATAGTTGAGTTCGAAGATCTCGCTGCCGGCCAGGGCGAGTTTGTCCAGCGGCGGCCGGCAGCCGAATTCCTGGCAGACGAGCTCATACAACTCGTCGGTAGCCAGCGTGCCCGCATCGAGCCGCGCGTTCAGCCCGCCGGCGAAGACAAAGTCCCAGACCCGCTCGGGAGCGCAGCCCAGCAGCGTGCCGAGGTTGCGGTACGCGCGTTGATGATCGAACATCACCAGCACGTTGCCCAAATCGAAGTACAAGAAGCGCGGAGGAGTAATCGCGGCGTCCATGAAATCGTACGGCTTCGCGCGCGCTTACAAGGCGCGCAGCGCGAGGTCCTTGTACCAGGCCTCGCCGGCCGTTCCTCCGTGGATTTGCAGGGCGATGTGGCCGGTTTGCTGGATCGCGGCGTCGGGCTCGGTGTAATCGACGGTCTGATATCCGTTGATCCACAACTGGATCCGCCGTCCTTGGCAGCGAATGCGGTACTCGTTCCAATCGTCCGGCCGCAACACCTTGGCCAGCTCGGCCTGATCGGCAGCGGCCAGGATTTTTTTGCGCCGCGATTCGTCGTACAGCGCACCCCAATAACCATCGCCCAAGTCGGCCTGATAGCCGATCATTTCATGATGATTGGGAATTCGCTGCGAGCGGATCTGCACGCCGGCATTCGCCTTGGCGCCCAAGAGCTTGAACTTCAGCCGCAGCTCGAAGTCGCCGTACGTCTTGAGCGTGCTCAGAAACTCGTTTCGCGGGACTTTCACCTTGAGCGAACCGCCGACAATCGCGCCATCCACGACGCGGAAGGTTTTCGTGTCGCCTTCCCAGCCGTCCAGCGTTCGGCCGTCGAACAGCGGCTGCCAACCATCGTCGGCCGCCGGCGCTCCGCCGGCGCCCAGCGCCGCCAGGAACAGCAAGCATCGCACCGCGGACATGGAACGGGACATCGGATTCGTACGCCTCGGATCGAGAGTTGAACTCGGGCTTCCAGGACCATAGCATACCTACCGGCTGCCGAATGTAAAATTCAACCTCGACCCGGGCAGTGCCGGCGGATGGTCGATGCTGGCGCGCCTCGGCGCTTGGAGATCCCTATGAGTACCGTTGAAACGCTCGTCGAAAGCTATCGGTTCAATCGCGGCCGGACGCTGGGGCTACTCGATCAATTCGAACAACTGCCCGATCCGGCGCGTGCCCTGGGTTTTCGGCCGGGCCCTGGCCGGGCGCATGCCGGCTGGCAGTTGATGCACATTGGCATTACGGAAGAAATCTTCGCTACCGAGCGGCTGGCCCCCGAAAAGCAGGGCGCGTTCGCGGAGTTGTGGCCCCGCTTTCGCGGCGGCAGCACGCCCGACGACCAAATCCCCGACCCAGCCCTCATTCGCCGCGTGCTCACCCAGTCGCGCGAGCACTTGCTGGACACGCTCGCAACCATCAGCGACGCTCGCCTGGGCGAGATTCCGCCGGCGATGGCCGCCCGCAAAATGACGCTGCTCGACGTGCTGCACATCATCGGCTGGCACGAAGCGCACCATCAGGGTCAGGCCCATATTGCCTACAACCTGTTCAAAGCCCAAAACGGCTGAGAAACCAGAGAGAAAAACCACCGGGAACAACCACAGAGACACAGAGGCACAGAGACGAAGACAGAAGGCGGGGGGGGCCACAAAGACACGAAGGGGGCGCAAAGAAAAAAACCTTGTGCTCTTCATGTTGCCGTGGTGAAATTCTCGGTTTTCTTCTTTTCCGTGCCTCCTCTTCTCTCTGCCTCTGTGCCTCTGTGGTTTTCTCCGCCTTGCTTCGTCCGGCCAACCGGGGGCCGGCATTTGCTTGGCCTGCGCCGCCGGGGCGCTATAATTCGGTGCATGGTCGGGTGGCGGCGGCTGCCCTGTTTCCAATCGCGGCCACCGAAATCGAACGAGGTTGAATGGCTACTACCACAGCACTCAAACCGGCAAACCTGCGCGAGCTGCGCGACAGCGGCTGGGTTTCCCGGCCGATTAAGCAGGAGATCCAGGAAAACTTCATGGCCCGGCTCGCGGCCGGCGAAGAGTTGTTTCCGGGCATTATCGGCTACGACGACACCGTGATCCCGGAGATCAACCTGGCGCTCATCGCCGGCCACGACATGCTCTTCATGGGCGAGAAGGGGCAGGCCAAGAGCCGGCTGATGCGGTCGCTGGTGCGGTTTCTCGACGAGGAGATTCCGTACATCGCGCTGCCCGAGTTGCCGCTGCGCGAAGATCCGTTTCGGCCCATCACTTCGGCCGGCAAGCGCGTGCTGGCCGAAACTCCGCCCGAGCAGGTGCCGATTGCCTGGTGGCGGCGCGAAGACCGCTACGCCGAGCGCTTGGCCCCGGGCACCAAGTTCGCCGACATCATTGGCGAGATCGATCCGGCCAAGCTGGCCGGCGGCACGAGCATGTCGACCGAAGAGGCTTTGCACTTCGGACTGATTCCGCGGATGCACCGCGGCATTTTTGCCATGAACGAACTGCCCGAGCTGGACGAATTGGTGCAGGTGGGCATGTTCAACATTCTGGAAGAGCGCGACGTGCAGATTCGCGGCTTTCCGGTGAAGTTCGATATCGACGTGCTGATCCTGTTCTCGGCCAACCCGGCCACCTACAACCGCAGCGGCAAGGTGATACCGCAACTCAAGGACCGGATTGGCACGGTGATCCACACGCACTATCCGCGCGAGCGCGAACTGGGCATCCAGATCATCGAGCAAGAGGCCGGCATCGACCTGGGCGGCCCCTACCCGGTGACCGTGCCGTATTTCATGCGCGAGATGATTGAAGAAGTCACGATCGCCGCCCGGCGCTCGAAATTCATCGATCACCAGTCGGGCGTCAGTGCCCGGTTCAGCATTGCCAACTATCGCACGATGGTCGCCAGCGCCCGGCAGCGTGGGGCCGTGCTGAGCGAGCGACCGGCCGTGCCGCGCATCAGCGATTTGGGCCATTTGTACGCTTCGAGCCTGGGCAAACTCGAGCTGGACATGATGGGCAGCCATCAACTCTCCGAGCGGCAGGTGCTCGAAGCCGTGATGGCCGAAGCCATTCGCACGGTGTTCGAGGAATACGTCGACCGGCACGGGCTCGAGGCCATCGCCGAGATTTTCGGCCACGGCGTGAAGATCGAAGTCGGCGACATGCTGCCTTCGGCCGCCTACGCCGACCGACTGAAGCGCGTGCCGCCGGCCTGGGAAAAGGCGTTTGAGGTGAACGCTTCGAGCGACGCGGCCGTGCGCGCCAGTTGCGTCGAGTTCGTCCTGGCCGGCCTCTACGCCACCGACCGCATCAGCCGCTCCCAGCAGCGCGGCCAGATTGTGTATGATATTCGGTGATAAGGCAAGCGACGCCGGCCCGGTTCGCAGCAGAAGGCGCGTTCGATGGGAAAACCGAAATTGATATTTTATCGTCAGCAGCGCGTCGACGGCGGCGTCCGTACTGGCGTTGACTGGCATGACTACAGCCTGCTGCAACACTTCGATCGCGGCGACGACGAGGATTCATCGCTGCTCTGGTACGTCGACCTGCGGTTCAGCGGACCCCGTCTGCCGAAAGATCCGGACGACGTCCGCCAGTGGCTCATCGAACAAGAACCATGGCTCTTGGACGCGATTGACCACGCGGCGCGGGATCTTGAAGTTGGCATTGATGCGGACGTGCTGCCTTATAAGAGACGATGTAGTGAGACACCCGCGGGCATCAACGTCGAGCTGGTGGCCTCCGCGCAGCGCCGCGTGCCCGGACTCCAAGTTGGAAAAGCCGTGCGCCACATCGGGCGCTATTGGCGGCGGATCATCGAATCGCTGGAAGCATTGGCAGTGGAATAAGCAGTGCCGGCATGCCATCCCGTGTTCTCGATACGAATCGATTAGTCGATGCCTGGAAGTATTTTCGCGGCGGCCGGCATCTTGAGGATTGCAAACTTACGGACGCTCGCCAGTGGGGTAAGCAATACGCGGAGGAGGGGCAAATTGTCCGGCCAGTGCGCATTGAATTTCTTTGCGGCGCCGTGACGGAACATGAACGCAGATTGTTCGAAGCGTTTCTCGATGAGTTCACCCTTGCCGATGACGGCAAGGTCATTCCTCAGGATTGGGATATCGCTGAGAAGATCGCCAGATCGATCAGAAAACGGCGTCCGTCCCGAACACGCGGTGCCGAGACCAAAGACGTTAGACGCCGACAGCTCGGGGATTGTCTGATCGAGGCCATCCGTCGTCGCCTTGGGCGCGAATGTGACACTGCCGATCGTGGATATCCAAAAGGCTAATGGCGCTTACTTTCACCCGTTGAGCGTAAATAGCATCCGTTCGAGCCATCAATGAAAAACTCCCGGCCGCTGGGCGGCGTGATTCATACCTATCAAAAGTTCAACCCGGCGGAGTTCCCCAGCCCCACGCAGCCGCCGCCGGATTTGGTGTCCGGCGCGTTCGAGCACATGCTCGCCTTCGGCGATATGCACGAGCTGACCGAGGAAGAGCTGGCCCGCGCGGTGAAGATCGATCCGCGGATGATTGCCGGCCTGGGCCCGAGCCTCGATGCGCTGCGGCAAATGCTGCTCGAGCGGAAGCGCAAGATCCTGGAGAAATACGAGACCAAGCGCGTTGTGGACGAAGCACGCCGCCGCTACCGTGACGAAGGCGAGCGGCTCAAGCCGCCCAAGGAGCTGCGCAAGGCCTACGAGCAGGCCTTCGAGGACGAGCAGTTCCGCGAATTGGAACAGCTCTGGTATCGGGCCGGCGGCGAACGCTCGGAATTTGCCCGACGGCTGCTGGGCGTGGCCGAGCGCTTGAGCGATAAGTACCAGGTAGACGAACTGGCCGGCAAGTACGAGTTCACCGGCCACACGCCGCTGACCGTGCCCGAGGCGCTCGAAATTAAGCGCGAGTTGGAGCAGATCGACAAGCTGCTCAAGCAACTCGAAGAAGCGGCTAAGACGGCGCAGATCGGCATCGTCGATCTGGAGGAGCTGGCCGAGTTCGCCGAGCCGGGCGACATCGAGCGGCTCAGCGAACTGGCGCAGCAAATCCAGGATTATCTGCGCGACCTGGCCGATCAACAGGGCCTGGAGCGCACGCGCGACGGCCGCTACCAACTTACGCCCAAGGCCTATCGGCTCTTTCAGGGCAAGCTGCTGGAGCAGATTTTCAAGCAGTTGGCCCCCTCGCGCACCGGCCGGCACCAAGGGGCGATCGTCGGCGAAGGGGCGGTCGAACTCCAGCAGACGAAGGCTTACGAGTTCGGCGATTCCATTACGCAGATGGATATCCCCGGCTCGTTCACCAACGCGCTGGTGCGGCAGGGTCCCGGCTTGCCCGTGCGGCTCAAGGCCGACGACATCGTGATCCATCGCACGCGCAACACGCCCAAATGCGCCACGGCGGTGCTGATGGACATGAGCGGCTCGATGCGCTACAGCGGGCTGTACGTGAACGTCAAGCGGATGGCGTTGGCCCTGGATGGGCTGATCCGCCGCGAGTATCCCGGCGACTTTTTGCAGTTTCTCGAAATGGCCACCTTCGCCCGGCCCAAGCACCTGAGCGAAGTGGCCGGCCTGCTGCCCAAGCCGGTAACGTTGTTCGATCCGGTCGTGCGGCGCAAATACGATATGAGCCGCGAAGACATCGGCGAGTACCAGGTGCCGCCGCACTTCACCAACATTCAGCACGCGCTGCAACTGGCGCGCAAGTTTCTCGCGGCGCAAGACACGCCCAACCGGCAGGTGATCCTGATCACCGACGGCCTGCCCACCGCGCATTTCGAAGCCGAAATTCTTTACTTGCTCTACCCGCCGCACCCGCGCACCGAATTGGCCACGCTCCGCGAGGGGCAGCTCTGCCGCCGCGAGGGGATCGTGATCAACATTTTCCTGCTCTCGAGTTGGTCGCAAACGCACGAGGACGTGCAGTTCGCCCAAAAGCTCGCGCAATCCACCGCCGGCCGCGTGTTTTTCACCGCCGGCCGCGACCTGGACCGCTTTGTGGTGTGGGATTATGTCGAGCGTCGGCGTTCGATTATTGCGTAGGAAATGCGGAAGTATGAAGTATGAATGATGAATGATTGGCTGATCTATGGCGCGAATGGCTATACCGGCCGGTTGATTGCGCGGCTGGCGAAAGAGCGGGGCTTGCGGCCGACGTTGGCTGGGCGAAGCGCGCAGCCGGTTGAAAGGCTGGCCAGCGAGCTGGGGCTGGAAGCCCGGGTGTTCGATCTGTCGGCCGATGCACTGCCAGCGAATCTGCGCGGCATGCGCCTAGTGCTCAACTGCGCGGGTCCGTTTGTCCGCACCGCGCCGGCCATGCTCGCCGGTTGCCTGGCGGCCGGCTCTCATTACCTGGATATCACCGGCGAGATCGAAGTCATCGAGCAAGCGGCCGCGTTGGATGCAGCCGCCCGGCAGTCCGGCGTGACGCTGATGCCGGCCGTGGGTTTTGACGTCGTGCCGAGCGATTGCCTGGCCAAAGCGCTGGCCCAACACTTGCCCGGCGCCACGCGGTTGGCGCTGGCCTT
>DATCFX010001332.1:0-9111 GCA_036509275.1 Pirellulales bacterium
ACCGTGCCATCGTTCGAGACAGCCTCGGACGCGGCGAAGTTCGGTGCGGGGGCCCAGTTCCCGCCTTCGTCTGGCGCGCCTCGGTCACATCGATCGACGTAGCTTTGGCGTTGTCGCATCTGAGCGGGCTCAGCGCGGCATGGATGATCGTCTACGGCCTGGCTTCCGGGTAGGGTAGGCGGGAAGGTCCCCGGCTGGAGCCAGTGGAGGGAAGCGAGGCATCGGATCATGGAAACATGCTGGGGCGATGAGAGGCCAGCGATGCGGTGTGGCAGGGGTCATCGGGCTTGGGCTTTACAGTGACGGAATGGCGGGATGCGGCGGGACAAGCAAGATTATCCGGACGATTATTGCGGGGCGGCCGGTTGACGAATTTGGAATTCGTAAGAAAACGCGCCCAGCAGCGCTCCATGTTCGACTTCGTGGCAACGTATGCATTGCCTGACCGCTCGCACAGCCCCCAGCATGCGGATTCGCTCGCCGTAGTCGCGGGTGTGAATCTCTTGGCCGGCGCCAAGCGCGGCGAGGCCTTCTTCTTCGAATGCATCGAGCCGGCGCACGGGAGCCGTCCGCAATTCGTCCATTCGTGGCAGGTTCTTGGAGAGATAGACCATCGCCTGATCGTGCTTGAGCAAGCTGACCAGTTCAACGCGACGCGTGTCCCATTGTTGGCACGGTTCGGTAGTCTGCGAGGCCGAAGACCCGTCGTCCGCGCCAGGCATTTGCGTAAATCGGTGCGATAGGAAGCCGGCCACGTGCGCCCGATCCTGCACATAACCGAAGCCGGCCACGTTCGCGAAATCGATTTGCGCAATGCGGTGCGCTGCTTCGAGCTGCGACGTGACGGCGCTTGCTGCTTGCGACGGCCGCCCGTCACCCGAGCGCGACCCGGCGTCTTGGGCACTTCCGTCTGGAGTTGGCATCTCGTCATCCGGCATGGGCACGGGCTCTTGCAGCCGCCCAGAACGTTCGAGCATGCCGGGGTTGTTTGGGATGCCCCGCCGGATTCCGAATCCAGGACTGTTGACGAACTGCGTTACGTACGAGGCATGCACGAGCGACAGGGCCTTGGCGCGACGCTGTTCCCAGAACGTGCCGTAGGAGTGATCATATAGTTTCTCAAGCTCGGCCACGGCCGCCGGCGCCGAACGATCCGGAAACCCGGTGCGCGCTGTCGGCGAGGCGTGCTTTGTTTCATACGCCAGACGGCCCGCGAGCGATTCCATCGGATAGCGCTGCTTGAGCGCCGACCACTGGCGTGGCCCCTCTCCACCAAGCCCGACAAAGATCGCCACGGACACGATCGCGCCTGCGGCCCAAAAGTAACGGGGCTGGGCCTTCAGCGCCCAGCACACCAGCCTCGACGCAAGGCCGGTGGCCATCAACGCGAGAAACTGAATCAGCAGCAACGGGCTGAAGGTGATAAACGAAAGGAATCCGCAGAAGCAGAAGATCGCCGTTCCGCTTTTGACGCAATTGGAAGCGAAGCAGCGACAGGCAGCGGCCAGTTGAAGCGACGCCGCGATTAATAAAAAGATGAACATCGTCGCCAGTCGTACTCAAAAGTTTATGATAGGTTCGAAGCCGTGTAGGTCCATCGGCTCAGCTCTTCCCCAGCACCAAGTCCACTACCCACCAGCCTCGAACGTGAAACCCCTCGCTGCGGCAGTGGCCCAGAACGTCCCTATTATCGCACCCTGCGGCCACCAGAGCATCGGCTAACTCTGGTAGCCGGTCGAAGGCCCGTTCATCGTAGATCGTCTGGGCGAGCGAGACGACGCTGGGGGTAGGCTGCCGCAGCCCGACGGCATTCTCCCGCGACAGCTTTAGAAGGCCGCGCATTGATTGTACAGCCATCCCACCATGAAGACGATCCTGCCGTTTCCGTATTTCAAGACTGGGACGTTTGCCGGTCGATCGGCCGCCGACGCCGGCGCGCTGCCGGACAACATTCAGGCGTGCAAGGCGGCATTGCTTGCGCGCTCACATCGACAACGGCGGCCTCGGCGTGTTGCCCGGAAATGGTTGCAAGCCGGATCAAGTGCCGAAAGGCGAGCCCGTCGGGGCGGCCCCGGGGTATCGCACCTGCCGGGAGGCGTGCATCGCGGCGTGAGCATGTACAAACACCGTTATGCAGGCTTCCTGGCGCTGCCGCGGCCGCAGAAATTCGGTTTGAGCAGCCCTGGCAGCCGGTATACTTATCAGACAGTTCGACCCTGCTGAGTTCTCCCGACTATTGGCTTGCTCGACCAGCAGCAAGTGAATCTGCCTCCCTGGCGAGCAATGAACGTGATCAATCGCCGTGGTTATCTGGCCTCGAGCCTATCGGCTTGTGCCTGGGTTTCGCTGTCGCCGCTGCATGCGGCCGAGGATCAGCCCGAGCCGATCATCGACATCCATCAGCACACTGTCTACCACGGCCGCACGGACGAACAATTGCTCGCCCATCAACGAGCGATGGGCGTGACGCAAACCATCCTGCTGCCGGCCGGCGCAGAAGTGAGTCGAGCGTCGACTGGTTTTGGCCGCATGAACGGCCTAGGCGGGGCCAAGGTCGGGGGGAACGAAACGGCCCGGCAGTTTGCGGCGGCACATCCCGGTGAGTTTTTGTTCGGCGCCAACGAAGTCACCGATCTGCCTGAAGCTCGGAGCGTGATCGAGAAATACCTGCGGGCCGGCGCGATCATCATCGGCGAACAGAAGTTCAAGGTCGAATGCGATTCGCCGGCAAGCCAGATGCTCTATGCCCTGGCCGCTGAGCGCCAGGTGCCGATCCTGCTACATTTCCAGCACGAATCGTACAATCTGGGTTTCGACCGCTTCCATCGAATGCTCGAAAAGTTTCCCCAGACCACGTTTATCGGCCATGCCCAGACGTGGTGGGCAAATATCGATCGGCGCCACGTCGACCAGCGCGTGCTGTACCCGACCGGCCTGGTCTCCCCCGGCGGCCTCACCGATCGCTATCTTTCCGATTACCCGAACATCTTTGCCGACATGTCGGCCGGCTCGGGCCTGCAGGCCCTGACGCGCGACGAAGACCACGCCCGTGGTTTCCTTGAGCGGCATCAGGATCGCGTCCTCTACGGCAGCGATTGCGCCGACGCGGTCGGTATCGGCAAGCGCTGCCAAGGTGCGCAGACAATCGCTGCGATCCGCCGCCTGTCCGCGACGAAGACGATTGAGCGGAAGATTCTCTACGAGAACTCGAAAGCCTTGTTCCGGCTCTAGTACCAGCGTCCGCATTTCCGCTGGGCCATTTAAATCCAGCAGGGTGCAGCGCCCGCGCCGCGACAGTCGCTTCCTAGCGCCGGCCTTCCACTGCGGCCAGGCGCGCGGGGATCGAGGCGAGCTTGGGGAAGCGGTCTTGCAGGGCTTGCACGGTGAGGTCTTCGTGCCGCAGGGCTTCCATCGCACGCACGGCGGCGTCGGCGGCGGGAATGGTCGTGATGCAGGGCACGCCGTGCGATACGGCCGCGGCGCGAATCCGGCCTTCGTCGGTGCGGGCGCCCTTGCCGCTGGGCGTGTTGATAATCAACTGCACCTGGCCGTTGATCAGGAAATCGAGCAGGTTGGGATTTCCTTCCTGGAGCTTTTTCACCTTCGTGACTTCGATCCCCGCTTCGATCAGTTGCTGTGCGGTGCCTTCGGTGGCCATGAGCTGAAAGCCCAGCTCGGCCAGCTTTTTTCCCAGCCGCACGCCGTGCCGCTTGGCCGGTTTGGCCAGGCTGATGAAGATATTGCCCGAGACCGGCAGCAGCACGCCGGCCGCCAGTTGGCTTTTGGCAAAGGCGATCGAAAAATGCTCGCTGATGCCCATCACCTCGCCGGTGGAGCGCATCTCGGGTCCCAGCACGATATCGACGCCGGGAAACTTGACGAACGGGAACACGCTCTCCTTGACCGACACGCACACCGGCACGGGGTCGGTATCGATGCCCTGGGCCGCCAGCGACTCGCCGGCCATGATCTTGGTGGCCACCTTGGCCAGGGGCATGCCGGTGGCTTTCGACACGAACGGCACCGTGCGGCTGGCGCGGGGGTTCACCTCCAGCACATAGACATTGTCGACGCCATCTTCCTTTTTGACGGCAAACTGGATGTTCATCAGCCCGCGGACCTGTAGTTGGCGGGCAAGCTTTTTTGTGGCCTCGCGAATTTCGGCCACGACCGACGCGGGCAGGCTATAGGGGGGAATGGCGCAGGCCGAATCGCCGGAGTGGACGCCGGCCTCTTCGATGTGTTCCATCACGCCGGCCACGATCGTGCGCTGGCCGTCGCTGATGGCGTCGACGTCCACCTCGACCGCGTCTTCCAGGAAGCGATCGATCAGCACCGGCTGGCCCTGGGCCACGACAAAGGCCTCGGCCACGTAGCGTTCAAGCTGCGAGTTGTCGTAGCAGATTTCCATCGCCCGGCCGCCCAGCACAAAGCTGGGCCGCACCAGCGCGGGAAAACCCACTTTGGCCGCCTCGACCCGGGCCTCGACCATCGTGCGGGCGATGCCGTTGGCCGGCTGCTTGAGCCCCAGGCGGTCGAGCAGGTGCTGGAACTTCTCGCGGTCCTCGGCGTCTTCGATCGTGTCCACGCTGGTGCCAATGATCGGCATGCCGGCCGTGTGCAAAGCGCGAGCCAGGTTCAGCGGCGTTTGGCCGCCGAACTGCACGATCACGCCGTCGGGATTAACGCGATCGCAGACGTTGAGCACGTCTTCGGTCGTCAGCGGCTCGAAAAACAGCAGGTCGCTCGTGTCGTAGTCGGTGCTGACCGTTTCGGGATTGCTGTTGATCATCACCGATTCGATGCCCAACTCGGCCAGGGCGAAGCTGGCGTGGCAGCAGCAATAATCGAACTCGATGCCCTGGCCAATGCGGTTGGGTCCGCCGCCCAGGATCACGATCCGCTTGCCGCCCTCGGGCTTGGCGGGCGTTTCGTCTTCGTCTTCGTAGGTGGAGTAGTAATACGGCGTGTAGGCCTGGAATTCGGCCGCGCAGGTGTCGACGGACTTGAACGTGGCCACGATGCCGCGCCGTTTGCGATCGGCGCGCACTTCGCTTTCGGTCGTATCCCAGAGATAAGCCAGTTGCCGGTCGGAGAAACCGTTTTGCTTGGCCCGGCGCACGAGCGCCGTGTCGATCGTGGCCAGGCCGGAAGCTTGCCGCAGTTCGTCTTCCAGCTCGACCAGTTGCAGCAGCTTGTCGAGGAACCAGTGGTCGATATGCGTCAGCGCATAGATTTCGTCGAGCGTCATGCCGATTTTCAGCGCGTAGCGCAGGTACCACACGCGCTCGGCATTGGGCACCGCCAGCTTGGCGCGAATCTCGTCGCGCGAGGGCTGATCCGGAGTGCCCCACAGATCCTTGCCGTCGCAGCCGAAGCCGAAGCTGCCGACTTCCAGCCCGCGCAAGGCCTTTTGGAACGACTCGTTGAACGTGCGGCCGATGGCCATCGTCTCGCCGACGCTCTTCATCTGCGTGGTCAGCTTGGCATCGGCCTCGGGAAATTTTTCGAAGGCGAAGCGCGGAATCTTCGTGACCACGTAATCGATCGTCGGCTCGAAGCAGGCCTTCGTTTCGCGCGTGATGTCGTTGGCCAATTCGTGCAGCCGGTAGCCGACGGCCAGCTTGGCGGCGATCTTGGCGATCGGGAAACCCGTGGCCTTGGAAGCCAGCGCGCTGGAGCGGCTGACGCGGGGGTTCATCTCGATCACGATCATCCGGCCGGTGTTGGGATCGATGGCAAACTGGATGTTCGAGCCGCCGGTCTCGACGCCGATCTCGCGAATCACGGCCAGCGAAGCATCGCGCATCCGCTGATATTCCTTGTCCGACAGCGTCTGAGCCGGCGCCACGGTAATTGAGTCGCCGGTGTGTACCCCCATCGCGTCAAAATTCTCGATCGAGCAGATGATGACGACGTTGTCGTCGGCGTCGCGCATGACCTCCATTTCGTATTCTTTCCAACCCACGATGGATTCTTCCAGCAGCACCTCGCTGACCGGCGAGAGTTCGAGACCGCGCGAGACCATCAGGTCGAATTCTTCGCGGTTGTAGGCCACGCCCGAGCCGCTGCCGCCCAGGGTAAAACTGGGCCGCACGACGCAGGGCAAGCCGATCGCTTGCTGAGCGGCGCGGGCCTCGGCAATCGAATGGACCGTCTGGCCGCGGCAGACTTCGAGCCCGATCTTTTCCATGGCCCGCTTGAATTGTTCGCGCTCCTCAGCCTTGGCAATCACGTCGGCCCGGGCACCGATCATCTCGACGCCGTATTTTTCCAGCACGCCGTGGCGGTGCAGTTCCATCGCCAGGTTCAAGCCGGTCTGACCACCCAGGGTCGGGAGCACGGCGTCGGGCCGCTCGGCTTCGATCACCTTGGTCACCGTTTCCCAGGTGAGCGGCTCGATATAGGTGCGGTCGGCCGTGCTGGGATCGGTCATGATCGTGGCCGGATTGGAGTTGATCAGGACGACCTCATACCCCTCCTCGCGCAGAGCCTTGCAGGCTTGGGTACCGGAATAATCGAACTCGCAAGCCTGGCCAATGATGATGGGTCCGGAGCCGATCAGCAGAATCTTGTGCAGGTCGTCACGTCGCGGCACGGGGCTTTTTCCTGGGCTAAGGCGGAGTTGGTTTGCCAGCAGTTCGACGCGGGCGCAGAGAATCGCCCGAGTTGCCGAGTCTAAAATCTCTCAAAATTAACATAGCGAGCGCGGCGCATTCAAGGGGCCGAGCCGGGGCTTCGGCAATTCGTGTCCCGGGCAGCCGTCCGAGGCAAAATTCAGCCGGTTCTTGTGCTTGAATCACTCGCAGAATCCTTTATCGCTTCAGCGGGCACGAAACGCAACCACTTGGCATGTAAATGGTTTTGTCGCCAACGCGGTTTCCGTGCCGAATGCCCATTGGTTGGGCAGCCGTGCCTCGACCGTCGTTGACATGAAAAACTCCCCTAACTAAAGTGGACTGGCACAATTTTTTATCCTGCCCATCGCCCTTGCCCCTTTCGCCTTGCCGCAGAGGAACGTTCGCGTGGCTGCCAAAGCGTGGCAAGGCGTGTTCAGCGAAGAGACCGACAGCCGCGTCGAGCGGTTCAGCGAGAGCATCAGCTTTGATCGCCGGCTCTATCGGCACGATATTCGGGCGTCGATTGCCCACGCCCAAATGCTGGCTGCCGTGGGCCTGATCAGCTCCGACGAATGCCGGCAATTGGAGCAGGGCCTTGAAGACATCGGCCGGCAAATCGACGCCGGCACCTTCCAGTTCCGCATCGAACTGGAAGATATCCACATGCACGTCGAGCGGGCCCTGATCGACCGCCTGGGTGACGTGGGCCGCAAGCTGCACACGGCTCGCAGCCGCAACGACCAGGTATCGACCGATTTGCGACTGTGGGTCCGCGACGCCATTGATACCATCGACGCGAGCCTGGTCACCCTGCAACGGGCCTTCGCCGGCCGCTGCCAGACCGATGCCGACTGTGTGCTGCCCGGCTACACCCACATGCGCCGGGCACAGCCCGTGCTGGCGGCCCATTACTGGCTGGCCTACGTCGAAAAGTTCGAGCGCGACCGGTCGCGGCTGGCCGATTGCCGCCGCCGGACCAATGTGCTCAGCCTCGGCGCCGCCGCACTGGCCGGCACCACACTGCCGATCGATCGCCAGGACGTGGCACGCCGGCTGGGCTTCGACAGCGTGGCGGCCAACAGCCTGGATGTGTCGAGCGATCGCGATTTCGTGCTCGAATTCGCGTTCGACCTGGCCCTCATCGCCGAGCATCTGAGCACCTGGGCCGAGGAATGGATCCTCTGGTCGACCACCGAGTTCGGCTTCTTGAAGCTGGCCCAGCGGTTTTGCACCGGCTCGTCGATCATGCCACAGAAGGTGAATCCCGACGTGCTGGAGTTGACGCGGGGCAAGACGGCCCGCGTGATCGGCAATCTGACAGGGTTACTGGTCCTATTAAAAGGTCTGCCGCTGGCCTACAACCGCGACCTGCAAGAGGACAAGGAGCCGCTGTTCGACAGTTTCGACACGGTCGAGGCCTGCCTCGAGCTGGCCGCGGCCGTCGTGGCCACCGCCGAGTTGGATCGCCAGGCGATTGCCGCCAGCATCGAGCGCGGGCATCTCGATGCGACCACGCTGATGGAATATCTGATTGGGCGCGGTACGCCGCAGCGCCGGGCCCATGAGCTGGTCGGCAAGCTGGTGCGCAAGGCGCTGGACTTGGGCCAGCAACTGGCCGAATTGCCGCTGTCCGTCTTTCAGGAAGCCGACCCGAGCTTGAACCAGGGCGTGTACGAGGTCTTGGGGGCCCGCCCAGCTGTGAGCGCTTTTGCGAGTTACGGCTCCAGCGGCCCCGCCCAGGTGGCCGAGCAAGTCGCTGCCTGGGAAAAGAAACTGCAAATTGAATAACGCCCATCGAAACACGTTGCCGCGGGTGAAACCATGAGCAAGCCAGTCATCGTGCTGATCGGCATGTGCGCGTGCTGGGCGATAATGGCGCAAGCCCAGCCGCCGGCTGCCCCGCCCAAGCCGGCTCCGATCGTTACCGATCCGATTGCCCGCGACCTGCTGGCCACCGACCCCACAACGCCTGCCGATATCGTCCGCGTGCTGAGTATTCTCATCGATCTGGGCCAGGCGAAGGCCGGCGAAGGCCTGCTGCGCAAGCTGGCAGACATGGCGTTGGACGCCAACCAACTCGCAGACCTGGACCGTCAATACGGCTCGGGCGTGCTCTTGAAGCTTTCGCTGGCGGTGGATCTGCAACCGCTGGGCAAGCAGTTTGCCGATCGCGTGCTGACGGCCGCCAATCAACAGGCCCGCGATCCGGCCCGGATTGCGGCCTTGGTCGCGGAGTTGAAATCGCCCGCCGCAACCGATCGGGCGGTAGCCATCGCCGAATTGCAGCGCGGCGGCGACGCCGCGGTCGCGGTGCTGGTCAAATTGTTGGCCGACGCCGCCAATGGCGACGACCGCCGGGCTGCCAGCGATGCGCTGGCGGGGCTGGGCGAACTCTCAACCGGCGCGCTGGCTGCGGCACTCGAGGGCGATCGCACGGAACTGGCCGCACGCGCGGCCGGAGTTCTCGGCCATCTGCACACGCCCACGTCCC
>DATCFX010001333.1:0-3037 GCA_036509275.1 Pirellulales bacterium
GCCTCAAAAACGACGCCAATTCCGGCCCCAAACTCAGAATCTGATTCGCGGTCATCCGTGACCTCCCAGTTCATGCTCACGAACGAAACTGCGAAGTCATACCACAAAACGACTTGCAAAGAAAAGTGCGCTGTGGTGCTACGTGGCCACCAAGCAACGCGTGCGCGTGCCAATCGACGAGCCGACGGTGGCGTGGACGCTCGATATGTTGCGGCAGGCCCGGGAGACGGCGAGCAGTAAGCTGATTCCGCCGCCGCTGGTGGATAGCCCAAAATGCCCGCGTTGTTCGCTGGTGGGCATCTGCTTGCCCGACGAGACCACGGCCTTGCAACTGCACCAGCCGGCGGCGGCAAGGGCCGTTCAACAAACGCTGTTTGACGTGGGCGAAACGGCCCAAGCCGAGCCGGCCGAGGGAAGCGGCGAGCGGGAAGTCCGCCGCTTGCTGCCAGCCCGCGACGATTTGCGGCCCCTGTATCTGAATAGCCAGGGATTCCGCGTGGGCAAGAGCGGCTTTGTGCTCAAGGTGCAGGACAAAGACAAGGTGGTGCAGGAAGTCCGCATCAACGAGATCTGCCAGCTTAGCCTGTTCGGCAATATTCAACTCACCACGCAGGCCATCCAGGCCTTGTGCGAGCAGGAGGTGCCGATCGCCTACTTTTCAATGGGCGGCTGGTTTTATGGCGTGACCCACGGGCTGGGCGTGCGTAATATTTACCTCCGCCGTGAACAATTCCGCCTGGCCGATGTGCCCGCGTTCTGCCTGCGGCTGGCCGGGGCGCTGGTGGCGGGCAAGATTCGCAATCAGCGGACGCTTTTGCAGCGCAACCACGTGGAGCCGCCGGCGTCGGCGCTGGTGCAGATGAAATGTGCGATGGAAGATGCCGAGCACGCCGCGTCGCTGGAGGAACTGCTGGGAATCGAAGGAAATGCGGCCCGCGTGTATTTCCAAAACCTGCCGGGCATGATCAAGCCCGACGAGCGCAGCAGCGAGTCGAATCTCAATTTCGATTTTAAGTGTCGCAATCGGCGGCCGCCGCGCGATCCGGTGAATGCGCTGTTATCGTTGGCCTATAGTCTGCTGGCCAAGGACCTGACGATCGTTTGCCACGCGGTCGGGTTCGATCCGTTTCTCGGCTTCTATCATCAACCGCGATTCGGCCGGGCGGCATTGGCACTCGACTTGATGGAGCCATTTCGCCCGCTCATCGCCGACTCAGCCGTGCTCAACGCGATCAACACGCGGATGGTCACGGCCCGCGACTTTGTGCAGGCCGGCAATTCCGTATCGCTGACGCCGGGCGGGCGGAAGGCTTTTTTTCGGGCGTATGAGCAGCGGATGGATACGCTGGTCACGCACCCGGTGTTTGGCTATCGTATCAACTACCGGCGAGTGCTGGAGATTCAGGCCCGGCTGCTGGCCCGCGTGTTGACCGGCGAACTGCGAACATATCCGGTATTCACCACGCGATGAATCCCCTGGCGTGATCTTTGGCAATTCATCAGCTACCAGATTTTTTTAGGAATGGGCCAGCGAGCGGCAACGTGTGTTGACAAACCCAGTGGCCGTTCGCAGGCAGATAAGGTGAGATACCAGCATGACTTGCGGCCGGCCACAAATGCTTGATGAGGAAAAAGGCGCGAGGAGCATCGGGGTGCTCGCAAGTTGCTTCCGGCCTCGTTTCACCGCAAGGAGTTGCGAGGATGGACCTTCCGCGGCCGAAAGGCCGCGGCCACATTGAAGCCTGTCGCCTGATCGTGGAGCTGCACTCGCGCCCAGACTCCCTTCCGCGGCCGAAAGGCCGCGGCCACATTGAAGCCGCTCGGTGCCGATCGCGCTACTTCGCTGGCCGCTGGCCTTCCGCGGCCGAAAGGCCGCGGCCACATTGAAGCTGTCCGAGGCCGATACTTCTGGTCGGCCGCCAACTGCCTTCCGCGGCCGAAAGGCCGCGGCCACATTGAAGCTTTCACTCCCCAACGCCTATGTCCGAAATCAACGACCCCTTCCGCGGCCGAAAGGCCGCGGCCACATTGAAGCAGAAATGACGGAAGAAGAGTAACCGCGGATGACACGCCTTCCGCGGCCGAAAGGCCGCGGCCACATTGAAGCTGGACCCATTCAAATCTGGACCCCTTCAAAATGCCTGCCTTCCGCGGCCGAAAGGCCGCGGCCACATTGAAGCTCGCGTGGCAACGTCCTTGGCCAGCCGCTCTTGCCCCTTCCGCGGCCGAAAGGCCGCGGCCACATTGAAGCTCCTCCCAGCTCCAGCCCTTGGGGTCGATCAGTCGCCTTCCGCGGCCGAAAGGCCGCGGCCACATTGAAGCCACGCAGCTTGGGCGTGTTTGGAATTCCGCGCTTGCCTTCCGCGGCCGAAAGGCCGCGGCCACATTGAAGCGATTCGCTGTGCATACCACCGCGATCGTGACTTCCCCTTCCGCGGCCGAAAGGCCGCGGCCACATTGAAGCAGGGTTGAGGGGGGCTCATCATCATAAGGTCTGCGCCTTCCGCGGCCGAAAGGCCGCGGCCACATTGAAGCACCCGGAGCACAAGGGGATTGCGCCACTCGTCTACGCCTTCCGCGGCCGAAAGGCCGCGGCCACATTGAAGCCACGCTGGTCGAGCAGGGAGTGGTCGAGGCAGACGACCCTTCCGCGGCCGAAAGGCCGCGGCCACATTGAAGCGCCGGGTCGTACATGATGGTGAACGCCGGCTCGCCCCTTCCGCGGCCGAAAGGCCGCGGCCACATTGAAGCCTCACCAGTGCCGCCGGCTACGTCCAGTCGCGGATCCTTCCGCGGCCGAAAGGCCGCGGCCACATTGAAGCCTAGCGTGTCCGCAATCGTTGGAACCACCATAGCCCCCTTCCGCGGCCGAAAGGCCGCGGCCACATTGAAGCTGCGAAGCAACAACTACGTGCAGCGCCTCGGCGGGCCCTTCCGCGGCCGAAAGGCCGCGGCCACATTGAAGCGTTTCGACGGCCATCGTCAACTGCGGGCAGTCACCCCTTCCGCGGCCGAAAGGCCGCGGCCACATTGAAGC
>DATCFX010001334.1:0-1127 GCA_036509275.1 Pirellulales bacterium
GCGGGGCTGGCACCAGGGCGGTCAGTTCGGCGAGCAGGCCCTGCCAGGCGTCGTCGGGCATGCGGCTGCGGACCGCTTCCGAAAAACCCAGCCCCCGCCGCTCGCAATAGTTCGACTGCCGCCGGACCCACTCGAACGGCTTGCCGCCGAAGGTGCAGCCTTGCAAATCGACCAGCGCTTCTTCGCCCCACTTGGTGATCTGAAAGTGATGGCGAGCGAACAGCGGCAGATCTTCGTCCGCGATGTTGTAACACGTGACGTGGCAATCGCGGCGATGTGCGAACGCCAGCAGTTCGGCCAGCAATGTTTCCTTGTGCTCGTCTGCAGCCAGCAGCCCACCGGCGACGTGCAGGTAGCGGCCGCGCTGAACGTAGGCCACCGCCCCTTGGCCGGACGACGACCAGAACTGCTGGCGATCGGCGTCGATGGCCAGGTACGAATCGTACGTGCGGCCATAACGGTAGGCGAGCGTTTCTAAGCTAGCAGGCTGTCCCGCACGTGATTGTGCGACAACTGGTTGCGCGACGTCCGGTTGTGCGCTACCTGGCGGCTTGTCGGCGAGCGTATGTCCGTGTGTGCTCATGCGAACGGTCGTCGTGCCCGGTCGGGCACGCTCAAAAGAATGGCCCGACTTTCGGACTCGCCTGGCCGCGAGAATGACACGTTGAGGAAAGCGGGAGAACGGGTATCGGGTCGCGTTGGCCGGCTGGCGCCGTGGGCTACTTGGCGTCGTGCTGGCGGCACCAGGCGATGATTTCGGGAGTCGTCGTGGGTTTCGAGCCTGAAGCGAGGGGCGATGACTTGGCCGCGGAAGCTTTCACGACCGGCGGCGCTTCGGCCTCGAGTTCTTCGGCCGCGGCTTCGGCCTCGAGTTCCTCGACCTCGGCCTCCTCGGGCGAGTCCTCGGCCACAGGGGCCGGCTGCTCTTCGGAAGCATGCTGTTTTGCGGCGCGGGAGGCCGCCAGGATTTCGGCTGTGCTCAACTTACCCCCGGCTGCCGGCTTGCCCGCCGCGGGCGGTTTGGCGGCGGGTGCTTTGGCGGCCGGCGGGGCAGCCCCAGCACCTTTGGCGCGAGCCGCCGCCAGAATGTCGGCGGTCGATTTCTTCGCCGGCCCCGCCTCGGCCGG
>DATCFX010001335.1:0-3636 GCA_036509275.1 Pirellulales bacterium
GGCCACGAGCCGCTCCACCTGCGGCTGGCCGGTCGGTTGCGGCACGCTCGGACCCAGCGGGCCGAGTTCGTAATCAATGGTCTCGAGCGCCTGTTCGAGATGCAGCGGGCGTGGCCGGCCCTGGGCATCGCGGCGGTGCCAGTCATACAGCCGGTAGGTGCAATCGCTGGGCTGTTGCAGTTCGGCAACGGCCACGCCCGCCCCCAGGGCATGGACGCTGCCTGCCGGCAGCCACAGGCTGTCGCCCGCTTGTGGGTGCCAGGCGTGCAGGCAATCCACGCAGCGCCCCGCAGCCAGCGCATGCTCCAAGGCCGGGCGATCGACACCGGCTTTCAGCCCGGCATACAACAGGCTGCCCGGCTCGGCGGCCAAGACCACCCACGCTTCGCTCTTGCCGCACTCGGGCGGCTCGAGCCGTGCCGCGCGGGCGTCGTCCGGGTGTACTTGCACGCTGAGCGAGTGCCGCGCGTCGAGAAATTTCAACAACAGCGGAAACCGGGCTTGTGGCCAATGCCGGCCCAGCAGTTCGGCCCCGCGCTCGCGCACCAGTTCGCCCAGCGAGCTGCCGGCCAGCGGTCCGGCGGCCGCGCGGCTGTGGTGGACGGCGTGGTCGGCCACTTCCCAGCTCTCGGCATAATCGTCCCCCGGCGGCAGCCGCTTGCCCAACAAGCTCTCCAGCCGCCGTCCGCCCCAGGGCAAGCGCCGCAAAAAGGGCTCGAAGCGCAATGGATAAAGCGGCGTCATGGGTCCAATACCAGCGGCTGCCCGGGCAGGGTCCTCTTCCATCATGCGTGATCCGTCGTGGTTTGCAATCATCGCGGCATTTTGGCTGTTGCCGAAGGGCGAAAGAACCACAGGGGCACAGAGGCACAGAGACGAAATCCGGAAGGAAAGGAACCACAACGGCACGCAGGGCACAGAGACGAAATCCGGAAGGAAAGGAACCACAACGGCACGAAGGGCACAGAGACGAAATCCGGAGGGAAAGGAACCACGACGACACGAAGGGCACAAAGCAAAAAGCCTTCGTGTTCTTGGTGTCGTCGTGGTGATTCATTGCTTTTTCCCCGTCTTTTTCTCTGTGCCTCTGTGCCTCTGTGGTTCCCTTTCAGTCCGTTTTTTCCAGCGGCCGCGCGTTCGGTTAGGCCTTCGGTTGTCGCTGCCGGGGGCCGCGGTTATGATCGGCTACAGCGTGCGATTGCCCGCGCATTTTTGGTCCGTCCGCGTACCCCTCCAGCCGCTTGCCCCCCCGCAGCACACCGTGAAACAAGACGAAGACCTATTCGGCGATACCACGATGACCTTCGGGGAGCACCTCGATGAGTTGCGGACGGCGCTGTTCAAGGCCGTCGCCGGTCTGGCCGTCGGCATGCTGCTGGGACTGCTGGTGGGTAAGCAAATGGTGTCGGTGATCGAGGCCCCGCTGACTAAAGCGTTGGGCACGTATTACCAAGCCGACGCCACGGAAAAGTACGAGGCTTTGAAAGCCGAGGTCGAGCGGCACGGGCATGAGCTGCCCTACACCTACAAGCAGGTCGATACCCTGGTGAACAAACAGCGGATGCTGTACGAAGTCCGTCTGGTTGATCCCACACAGTTTGACCGGATGGCCAAGACCTCGCCGGCGAAAGCTCCCGCCGAGCCCGCGTCCGAGAGTTCGTCTGCGGCCGAAGCGGTCGTGCCGCTGGTGCCGATCATGCTCTGGCACTCGCTGGATGACGACGAGCGGACGCATCCCAAGGCGTTTGCGATGGGCGAACCGTTTTCGATGTGGATGAAGGCTTCGCTCGTCGTGGGCGTGATCATCTCCAGCCCTTGGGTGTTTTATCACGTCTGGTCGTTCGTGGCGGCCGGCCTGTATCCGCACGAAAAACGCTACGTGCATATTTTCCTCCCCTTCAGCCTGGGCTTGTTTTTGCTGGGGGCGGCCACGGCCTATCTATTCGTGTTTCAGCCGGTGTTGGACTTTTTGCTCAGTTTCAATCGCTGGCTGAACCTCGGCCCCGAGCCGCGCATCAGCGAATGGCTGAGCTTCGTTCTGCTGCTGCCGCTGGGCTTCGGCATCAGCTTTCAGTTGCCGCTGGTGATGTTGTTTCTGGAGCGAATCGGCATCTTCAGCATCACGGCGTATTTGCAAAAATGGCGCTTGTCGGTCCTCGTGATCTTCATCCTCTCGGCCGTGCTCACCCCGGCCGACCCCTACAGCCTGCTGCTGATGGCCCTACCGCTCAGCTTCCTCTATTTCGGCGGCATCCTCCTCTGCCGCCTCATGCCGCGCACCAAGAGCGAATTCGACGTCGCGTGAGGTTGCAGCGGACCGCGCCGGTGGACCGGGCCGGCGGACCGCGACCAACGGACCGCGACCAGCGGTCGCGGCTTTATGAGTGGCCGCGGCCGATGAGTTTTTGGAGCTGGTTCCAGTCGCGCGTGTTGGCCACGTCGGCGGCGGTCAGGCCGGCGCGGCGGGCTTGCAGGATGCCGTAGCGGAACTTCCCCAGGTCGCCGGCGCTGTGGGCATCGGTCGAGATCACGATCGGAATGCCGTGGGCTTTGGCCGCGGCGCAGTGGATGTCGTCCAAATCGAGCCGGGCCGGGTTGGCGTTGAGTTCCAGCAACTTGCCGTAGTCGCTGGCCGCGCGAAATACCTGGTCGAGATCCACTTCGTAGCTCTTACGCCGATTGATGATCCGGCCGGTGGGATGGGCAATGGCCGAGACGTGCGGGTTGCGGAGCGCGTCGACGATCCGCTTCGTGATCTGTTCGCCCGGCTGCTTCTGGCCATAGTGGACGCTGGCCACGACCCAATCGGCCTGGCTCAGCACGTCGTCGTCCAGGTCGAGGCCGCCTTTTTCCAGTATGTCCACCTCGATGCCTTTGAGCACCTGGATGCCGGGATGGCGGCGGTTGAGGGCATCGATTGTTTTCCACTGCTCAAGCGCCCGAGCGTTGTCCAATCCGTTGGCCATGCTCACCCGCTTCGAGTGATCGGTGATGGCAATGTAGCGCAGCCCGCGCTGGCGGGCGGCGGCGACCATTTCATCCAGCGTGGCCTTGCCGTCTGTGGCCGTGGTGTGCATGTGCAGGTCGCCGACGATGTCCTGCTCCTCGATCAGCTTGGGCAGCGATCCGGCCGCGGCCCATTGGAATTCCAACCGGCCTTCGCGCAGCTCCGGCGGGAAGCAGGGCAGATCGAGCGTGGCATACACCTCCGCCTCGCTACGGCCGGCGATGGATTCGTCGCCGCGGAACACGCCGTATTCGTTGATCTTCAGCCCCTTGGCTTTGGCCATGCCGCGTAGCACGACGTTGTGCTGCTTGCTGCCGGTGAAATACTGCCAGGCCGCGCCAAAGCTTTCCTCCGGCACCACGCGCAGGTCGAGTTGCAGGCCGGTCGCGAGCCGCACCGATGTTTTCGTATTACCCTGGGCCAGGACTTCGGCCACGCCCGCAAAACCCACCAACCGCTCCATGGCCGGCACGGGATCGGCAGCGATAGCCAGCAGGTCAATGTCGCCCACCGTCTCCTGCCCGCGGCGATAGCTGCCAGCCGCTTCGACGCGCGCAATGGCCGGCGAGCCGCGCAGGTATTCCAACAGCGTCTGCACGTAAGTATCGGCTTCGGCCCAGTACATGCGG
>DATCFX010001336.1:0-1458 GCA_036509275.1 Pirellulales bacterium
GGTTCATGCGCTGTTGGTAGCGGCCGACGGCACGCTCTGGGCCGGAACCAGCGCCGGGCTGGTGCGCTCGAAGCAGGGCCACGTCGAGCGTTTGACCCGGGCCGACGGCTTGGCCGACGAGCAGGTGTACGCTTTGGCGGCGGGCCGTGACGGCGTGCTGTGGGTCGGCACCAAGGACGGGTTCTGCCGGCTCGAGGACGGCGAGTTCGAGTGCTTCCGCTCGCGCGACGGTCTCTCGCAGAGCACGGTCTATACGCTGTGCGAAGACCGCGAGGGCAGCTTATGGGTCGGCACCAAGCATGGGCTGAACGAGTTCACCGATCGGCGCACCATCCCCTTCACCACCAGCGAGGGCCTGCCCAGCAACAACACGGGGCCGGTCTGCGAAGACCGTGACGGCGGCGTCTGGGTTGGAACGCTCGATGCCGGCCTGGCACACTACGACGGCCGCCGCTTTTCGACCGTGACCCAAGCTCAAGGCCTGCCGAGCAATCGCGTTCTGGCGCTGACCAGCGACCGGGGGCCGAGCCTGTGGGTCGGCACCGATCGCGGTTTGTGCCGCCTGGAAAGCGGCCGCGTGGCTCAGACCTTCACCACGCGCGACGGCTTGCCAGCCGACACGGTGCGCTCGATTTGCCGCGATGCGCAGGGGGCGCTGTGGGTCGGCACCTCCGCGGGCCTGGCCGAACTGCGCGACGGCCGCTTCGTGGCGCCGGCCGGCCAGCCCGACTCGCCCCCCTTGTCGATTCAAGCGCTAGTGAGCTGCCGCTGGGGGCTGCTGGCGGCCGCACAAGGCGGCAAGCTCTATCGCTGCGCCGAGCGGAAGCTCGCAGCCTTTGCTCATCCGGGGCTGGCCTCGCAGGACATTGATGCATTTTACAACGATGCCGAGGGACTGTTGTGGATCGGCACCCGCGGCAGCGGCCTGCTGCTATTCGACGGCTCCAAGGCGTTTCGGTTTACGGTCCAGGATGGGCTGTACGACGATGATATTTTCGGCATCATTGCCGACGATCGGGGCGATTTGTGGATGGCTTGCAGCAAGGGCATTTTTTCCGTTCATCGCGCACAATTGCGCGAGCTGGCCGCCGGCCGGATTCAGACGCTCATGAGCAGCCCCTTCAGCCCTACCGATGCCCTGCGCACCATCGAGTGTACCGAGGGCGTGCAGCCGGGCGTGTGGCGGATGCGCGACGGCCGGATTTGGTTTTCCACGATTCACGGTCTGATCGTCATCGATCCGGGGCACTTGCGCCGCAGCTTGCCCCCCACGGCCGTGCTGGTCGAGGACATGATCGTCAATGGCCAAAGCCAAGGACGTCAGCCGGCCGCGGCACTGCCGCCCGGGCAAAACAACATCGAGTTCCGCTACACCGCGCTGAGCTTTGTCTCGGCGGCCCGGATCGCGTTTCGCTATCGGCTCGAGGGCTTCGACCGCGATTGGATCGAGGCCGGGGC
>DATCFX010001337.1:0-1001 GCA_036509275.1 Pirellulales bacterium
CTTGGCGGTGGCGGCAATGGGTATTTTTTGCTGGGGTTGCTGGCGGCACTGGCGACGCTGGCAAATCGGCACGCCGATCCGGTTTCACGAGCTCGTGGCCGGGAGTCTGATCGCCGTCTGGCGGAAGATCCGCCCGGGCGCCCGGCACGTGCTGGTCGATGCGGCGGTGCAGCAACGCGTGCGCGGACACGGCCTTGGCACCGTCGCCCATATCAGCCTCTACGTCGGTTTCATGGCGTTGTTTGCCGGGACGACTCTGCTGGAGATCGACAACATCCTGTCGCACATCTCGGCGAAGCTGAAGTTTCACCAGGGCCTCTACTACGTCATCTACGAATACACCCTCGATGTGCTCGGGTTGTTTTTCATTCTGGGCACGCTGTTCTTCTGCTGGCGCCGGTGGCGCAAGCCGGCCGCGCTCGGCCACCGGCCGACCGATTGGTATGTGCTGCTGTCATTCCTCGCGATCGGCGTGACCGGCTACATCGTCGAAGGCCTGCGGATCGTCTGGCAACACCCGACCGGCATCGGCGCCTCGTGTTCGCCCGTCGGGCTGTGGCTCGCCGGGCATTTCGCCGGACTCGGCGACGCCGGCGCCCGCAGCGCGCATTTCACCGTCTGGTGGATCCACGCCCTGCTCGTCTTCGGCTTCATTGCGTCAATTCCGTTCACCCGGCTGTTCCACTTCTTGGCGGGCCCGTTGAACATCTTCCTGGCCCGGCCGGGCCTCGGCGTGCTGCCCGTGATCACGATGGAGGAAGTGGAACTCACCGAGCGGGTCGGCGCCAGCAACATCCGCCACTTTTCCGTGCAGGAGCTGCTCAGCCTAGACGCGTGCATGGAGTGCGGCCGGTGCGAGGAAGTCTGCCCGGCTTTCGCCACCGCCAAGCCCCTCTCGCCCAAACGCGTCGTGCAGGACCTGAAACAACTCATGGAGGAAACCGCCGCTGCCCTCGCGGCCGGGCGAACCGATCTCCGGGCCCTGCACGGCGACACGATCA
>DATCFX010001338.1:0-8044 GCA_036509275.1 Pirellulales bacterium
GCGGCCGGATGCGGCCGTGGTTACCGAGCCCACCGGCCTGGATATCGTCGTGGCCCACAAGGGCGCGGTCCGCTGGCGCTGCCGCACGCACGGCCGGGCCACGCACAGTTCGCAGCCGCACCTGGGCGAAAATGCGATCTACAAAATGGCCAAAGTGCTCGCCGCCCTCGAGTGCTACGCGCTGGAAGAAACGGCCAAGCTGCCGCGGCACCCGCTGTGCGGCCCGCCCACATTGAGCGTCGGCACCATCCAAGGCGGCATCAGCGTGAACACCGTGCCGGATCGCTGCACGATCGAAATCGACCGCCGGATCCTGCCGGGCGAGACCGGGCCGGCGGTCTATCAGCAGATCGTCGACTACGTGGCCCGGCATGCCGGCGTGGGGTCGATCGAGCAGGAGCAGCCGTATTTGAGCGGCTCGACGCTAGCCGATACCCACAACGGCCCGCTGGCCGACCGGCTTGTGTCCGTCGCCCAAGAACTCTTGGGCCGCGGCCGCAAGGTGGGCGTGCCCTATGGAACCGACGCGTCGACGATCTCGGGCGCCGGCGTGCCGTCAGTCGTGTTCGGGCCCGGCTCGATCGACCAGGCCCACACGGCCGACGAATGGCTGCCGCTGGACGAGTTGAGCCAAGCCAGCGACGTGCTGTACGAGTTCGCGCGGCGAGGACTGTAGGGGAAATGCGGAAGTAGGAATGCGGAAGGATGAATGCCGGAGAACGCGTGACGGCCGCTTCGTTCTTTCATTCAGCATTCATCATTCCGACTTCATCATTTCCTAGAACGTGTCCAGGATGAAGTGGCTGCCCTGGAAATAGCGTCGGGACTGCGGATATTCGTTGTGCCAGGCCTTGTTGTACACGGGGATCCGCATCTCTTGCGGATAACGGAAGTACAGGCTCTCGGCGCTGCGGTAGTACTCCGGCCCCCAGAAGTTCTGCGGGTACCAGACGTACGGATAGTGGTAAAAGCGGCTCCAGTCCTGGGTGTTGTAGCTGCTGCCCCACTGGCGGCCGTAGGCTTGTTGAGCCGCGGCGGGCGAGGCCGACAGCGCCAGGGCCAGGGCCGCGGCGCAGCCTGCTGCCAGCAATGTCCGGCGGATCATGATTCCCCCCTTGATAGATCAGAGGCGCAACCGCGAAGCTTTGGGACGCTCGCGTGGGCCGCGTAGCCAATCAACTTGCTTCCGGCCTGGCGGGCAGGCCGCTTGTTAGGATCGCCCGAAAAATAACTTCCGTATTTCCCGGCCCCTCACCCTGCCCTCTCCCGCAAGGGGAGAGGGGCCGCGGAGAAGTTATTTTTCGGGCGATCCTTGCCTGGCCAATCGCTGGCCAGCGCGCGGGTGTGGCTGCTGACCGGCCAATCTCCGGTCGCGCAGGCCCTGGCTGCCCAAAAAACTCAGTCGGCCATGAATACCCATCGGCAACCCGTATGTTCGGCATTGATAGAATATCCGGCAGCTCCGGCACATTCGGCAGACCAGGCGGCCAGCGCTGATAGCATGCCGCTTGTCGTAGCGGAAGTCGTGAGACTTCCGACGAGACTTCCGGCGAGCTGCGGAGTGCCCGAGACTTTCGCTCAGCGTCCAAGACCTTTCCATCACGCAGGAACTCGATCAACATGCCACCCGCCACTCGCCGTGAAAAAATCGAAGCGCTCCTGGCCGACGATCCGCAGGACGCGTTTCTGCGGTACAGCCTGGCCTTGGAGTTGGTTAAAGAAGGCAACCCCGATCGCGGCTTGCCGCTGCTGGACGCGCTGATGCGCGAGACGCCGGCCTACGTGCCCGCGTTTTTTCAGTCGGGTCAAATCCTGGCCGGCTTGGGCCGCACGGATGCCGCGCGTGCCTCATTACGCGCCGGCATCGAGGCCGCGCGTACCGCTGGCGACGCCCATGCCGCCGGCGAGATGGCCGAATTCTTGGCGAGCCTGGGAAGAGAATAGGAAATGATGAATGATGAATGATGAATGATGAATGATGAATGATGAATGATGAATGATGAATGATGAATGATGAATGATGAATGATGAATGATGAATGATGAATGATGAATGACGGAAGTACAGAATCCGGCATTCATCATTCATACTTCCTACTTCATCATTTTTTTAGTCCACAATCGCCGCAGTCACGGCGGCGTCGGGTTCTTCGGCCGCGGGGCTTCGCTGGACCAGGGCGAGGCCAATCACCGTCAGCACGGCGCCAACCACCAGCGGCCAATCGGCCGGCTCGCCGAAGAAGATCACGCCGGCCAGCCCGGCCATCGCAATCTGCGAGGCGTTGACCGCGTTGACTTGCACGACCGGCGCCCGCTCCAAGGCCTTGCTCAGCGCCAGAAAGCCCAGGGCATTGAACAGTCCACCCCCGCACATTGCTGGCCAGTTGGACGACAGGGTGCTCCACATGCTCGACCATCCCAGCCGGTAGAGACTCAACAGACCCAGCCCGAACAAACCGGTGCCGCTGATCATGAACAGCGTGATGGGCAGCGGCGTCTCGTTTCGGGCCTGCCGGCGAATCATGGCCCCCAGCAGCGAGTACGCGATGCCCGACGCACAGGCGCCGCCAACGCCCAGCAGCAGCAAGGCAGGGCTGGTGTTGGCCGCCACCGAGACTTGAGCGGCGGGCGCGGCAAGGCACAGCAGGGCGATCGCGCCGATCAGCAGCGCCATGGCGGCGGCCGAGCGCGCCGAGACGGCTTCGCCCAGCCAGAACCGCCCCACGACCGCCCCACCGACGATCAAGGCCCCGAACGTGAGCGCGGTCCCCAAGGCCAGCCCGATCACGCCCAGCGAAATCTGGTAGCCGACGTTGCCGCCCAATTGGGCCAGCGCGCCGATCAACAGCAACGCGGCCAGCACCCGAAACCCCGGCAGCGGACACGCGCCCCGCAGCCTGCGCCAAACGATCGTGCTACCGGACGATAGCGCCATCGGCGTGGCCTTGACGCAGGAGACCCAGAACGGGTCGCAATCGGCCACTTCCCGCAGGCAGACATTGGCGCAGGTATAGACCGCGGCAGAAAAAATGCCGAGAGCGAAACCAGCCCAGGCGGGATCAGCAGCACGCAGGCGGGCACCAGTTTGGCGCAGCAAAGCAGACACGCGGCCATTCTACGTAAAAACGTTACTTCCGATACGGCACCGTGCCGTTGGCGTCGACCTGGTAGCCCCAGCGGGCCAGGTAGGTCGGGCCGGGCAGGAACTCGTCGCCGCGCTGTTTGAGCATGGCCATGAGTTGTTCGTCGAGTTTACGCTGCGTGGGGGCCGCCTCGGCCGTATCGACCAGGTTGCGAAGTTGGTAGGGATCCTGCTGGTTGTCGTACAAAAGCCACGGCCCGTTGAGGTCGCGGACGTACGTGTGGCGGTGCGTGCGGACGCCCCGGTACTCGCGGCCGCCCAGCTTCCGATTCCATTGCCCAAACGGCTGCGGGCAGGTCAGCAGCGCGGCCGTCGGGGCCGGGCCCTGGTTGTCGCGCAGCAATCGCGAATAATCGCTGCCTTCCACGGTGCCGGGAATCGGCACTCCGCACAGGCCCAGCATGGTGGGCATGATGTCCGGCGAATTCAACAGCAGGTCGAGTTGACGGCCCGGGCCGGCCAAACGCGGATCGCGCAGCAGGAACGGGACGCGGATCGATTCTTCGTAGGGCTGCTGCTTTTTCTGCTGCCCTTGCGAGCCGAGCATGTCGCCGTGGTCGGAGGTGAAGACCACCAGCGTATTGCGGTCCAGGCCAGTTTCCTTGAGCGTGGCCAGCAGCCGACCGAAGCAGTCATCCAGCGTGGCGATGTGCGCGTAATAGCCGGCCAGGTCGGTGTAAGCCCGCTGGGCGACCCGCTCCGGCACGTTCGGCCGCAGCTTGATGGCCGCCTGGTCGATCAGCTTCCGAAACTTTTCTGGAGCGGTCTGGTAGGGCGCGTGCGGCGGACCCCACGAGAGAAACAAGGCGAACGGCCCGCCGCGGTTCTTGTCGCGCAGATATTGCTCGGCGCCCCGGGTCTGGGCCTCGGCATCGTAGCCATCCCACAGCCGCTGGACCGGTTCGTCGCCGTAGTACAGAGAGTGATTGTAATTGTGCGTACACTCCAGCACGCGCCAAAACTCGAACCCGCGATGGCGGTCGCGCGGAATGAAACTCTCGCGGCCGCGGCCGTCGACGTGCCATTTGCCGATGTAGCCGGTCTGGTAGTCCGCCGAGCGCAGCGCCTCGCCGAAGCTGGTGAGCCGCGTCGACAGCGGCACGTCGTTGACGAACACGCCATGCGTCAGCGGGTAGCAGCCGGTCAGTAGCGACCCGCGATGCGGCGAGCAGACCGGGCAGCCCGACACGGCATGCGTGATGTTCAGGTTTTGCGTGGCGAATCGATCGAGATGCGGCGTCAGCGCGTGAGGATCGCCGGCATAGCCCGTAGCCTGGCCCCGCCACTGGTCGGCGAACACATACAGCAGATTGGGGCGCTCGCTGGTCGCGGCCGCGCTGCAAGCCAGGCCGGGCCACGCGGCCAGTGCCGAGCCGGTAGCGGCTTGCCGCAAAAGTTGACGACGATCGATGGTAGAAGGTAACACGCTGATTGCACCTCTTGACAAACCGCGCCCCGAAAGTGCCGATAGTGCGAGTCTAGCCGGATTGCCAAGCCCATTCAAATCAACGAGGCGGCCTCCCATGGTGCATAGTCCGTGTTTCGATCCGCCAAGCCCTGGAACACTTCGGCATACTGCGGCCGAATTGGAAGCGGCGGCCGACGCGGCCGGCCGGCGGATGGCGGCCGATTTCGAGCGGATTTCGGCCGAGACTGGCGGCTTCGCCGACCGGGGCCTGGCGGCGGCCTTGGTGGATGCGGCGCTGGGGCGATGTCTGCGGTCGCTCGCGCGGCTGAATTGCTGGGGCCGCGACAACCAGCTTCCTTCGGCGCGATTGTGGAACGCGGCCGCGGCGTGGCTCGAGCCGGGCTGGTTGCAGCATCGAGCCCGGTTCAAGCCGCGCGGCTATGCCGGCGATTACGAAATGCTGGTCCGGCTGTGGAATCGAACCTGCGCGCCGCAGCCGCTGGGCGCGGCGCAGGATCAATTCTTTCAACGCCAGGCGGCCGTCGAGGCGGTGCGTGCCCGCATCGAACAATCGGCCGCGGCCCTGGCCGACCACTGCCTGGCAGCCGATCGTCCGACGTACCGAGTGGTGAGCATCGGCAGCGGACCGGCGATCGAGCTGGTCGAGTTGGCTCGCATGCTGCCGCCCGAGCGCCGGCAGCGGCTGGAGCTCGTGCTCATGGATCTGGACGAAGAAGCGCTGGAGTTTGCCCGGGCGAGTCTGGCGGAGTACCTGCCTGCGCAACAAGTTGTCCTGCATCGCGAGAACTTGTTTCGCCTGTCGGCCCTCGATCGGCTGAGCCGCGTGTTCGACCGCGCGGATGCGATCGTCTGCCTGGGATTGTTCGACTACCTGGCCGACGAACCGGCTACGGGACTATTGCGGATGATCTGGCAGGCGCTGGCGCCGGACGGCCTGGCACTGGTCGGCAACTTTGCGCCGCACTGCCCGACTAGGGCTTACATGGAATGGGTCGGCAACTGGTACCTAATCTACCGCACGGCCGAAGAGCTGCGGCATCTGGCGTCCCATGCCGGGCTGCCGCCCGAGGGTTTCGACATCACCGCCGAGCGGCTGGGCGTCGATCTGTTTATCCACGCGCGTAAGCCGCTATAGCCTGTGGCCAGTTGTCCGTGGTCAGTAGCTACGGACAACGGACACTTCTCCAGTGTGGCGTGCGTGGCGGGATCTCCATCTCCCGCCCCGCCACAACGTTCTACATGCGCGATTCCGTGCGACTCGGCGCCCCTTGAACGGCAATGGCCCGAAAACAAAAAGGCCATGCCCGGTCGAAGGAAAGAAAAATGGCATCCATGCCAAGCGGTCCATCCCTGGAAGTTTGGTGCATCCCAACCGGGTGACATAGGCGGGGAGAACGCTCGTTTCCTCCGCACCGGGCATGGGCGCTGGTCGCAAAATAATCGCTGCGGATCGATCGAAAAATAACTTCGATTTTTTCCACCCCTCACCCGCAAGAGGGCGAGGGGTTTGCGGAGAAGATATTTTTCGTTCGATCCCTATTAACTGGACATCCGGTCGAACAATCGGCGGAACTTGGGCATGCGTCCTTCGAGGTACTTCAGCCACAGGGCGGGATTCCAAATCTCGATGCAGACTGCGGCGCCCACGATCAACACTTCGCTCCCCGGTTCAACGTGCAGAAACTCACGAAACCCCTCGGGCACCAGCAGGCGCCCGCGAGCGGCGATCTGCACCACCCGGTGCCGCGTCGACAACAGGCGTCCCAGTAACTGCACGCGGTTGAGCTGCCCTTCGAATTTGCCGGCCCGCATCTTGGCCTTGATTAATTCCACTCCTTGGTCGAGATGCGATTGCCACACGGCGGCGTTCCAGAGGCTCAGGCAGCCGGGCCTCTCTTTCGCCAAGATCAGGTCGCCGCCTTCTTCCCCCAAGCTGGGCAACAGCTCGGTGGGGACCGACAAGCGATAACGTTCGTCAAAGGTCCTCGGATACTCGCCGAGCAAAAACTCTTGGGGGGCCGCCATGGCTTTGTCACGCTCGAGCTACTCGATTTCCACGCGGGCCACCGGCCGGCCCGTTGGCCACCGGATCAGTGTCAAAAAACGCGTGATACCGATTGAGTCAGGCGGCGACTCCATTGCCGGCCGGGGGTCTTGATTTACAACTCTCGAATCTTGCTGAATGGGCTGATTTACCCGTTTTTTGCCACTGATTCGCGATAAATGGGTTTGTTTCCCACGCAGGCGAGTTTAACAAACCCGATCTTGTTTGCAACCGATTTCTACGGCTTTTTTTCGACCACCGTGCGACCACGTGGGGGGGCGCGCCCGGCAACACGTCGCCAGGTCGGCGTCCGAGTTCAACCGAAATCAATCGTATACCTTCTATGTATAAGATTCTTTCCAGATCGCATGCGCCGCACCGGCAGGCATGCCTGAATCCGTTGCAGACCGCACGTGAAGCGCCTCGGCCACACGCGGGCAGCCAAGGGTCCTCCGCCGCCCTGGCGGCGGCCAACGATCCGGCCAGCCAGCATGCCTGCGGCCCGCCTGGCGACGACCCAGCGCTCACCCGCGAACCAGGCACGAGCCACGATTCGTCTTGACGCACTAGACAGCACGCACGATCATGCCCCCCAAGCCCTGATGGCATGAACCCTCCGGCAGCCGCAAGCGGGGGGGTGCTGGCGTTCGCATTTCCCAGGAGGCGAGATCGCGCGTGTTCCTTCGCCGCCAACCCCGCCAGACGATCGTGGTGACCGGCCTGGGGCTGGTATCATCCTTAGGTGCCGATCGCGAAAGCGTGTGGGCCGCCGTCCGGCAGGGGGCCAGCGGCGTGCGCAGCCTCGCCGGCCTGGAGGCCATTCCCGACCACCTGTTCATCGGAGCCCCGGCCGACATCGCCCTGGAGCAGCCGGGACAGCTCAAAGCGATCGCCTTGGCCCAGCGGGCGGCGGCCGAAGCCATTCGCGACGCTCAGATCGATCTGGCCGCGGTCGATCTCGACCGCTTCGGCTGCGCCGTCAGCGGGCACATGGGCGACACCGGCTGGGTCCGCGAGCATCTCGGCCTGCCGCATCCCGATGGGCAGGGCGCCGTGGCCTGGTGGCGGCAATGGATGCCCAACACAGCTTGCACGCTGGTGGCGAACCGCTTCGGCCTGGCCGGTCCCCGCCTCTGCCATTCCACTGCCTGTGCTAGCGGGCTGATCGACATTCTGGCCGCCGTGCGCGCCATTCAGGACGGCCAGTGCGAGCTGGCGCTGGCCGGTAGCGCCGAGGCCTTTCATCCGCTGTTTGCCGCCGGCTTTCATGCCATGAAGGTGCTGGCACACCATGCCGATCCGTGCCAGGCTTGCCGGCCGTTCGACCGCGGCCGCAACGGCTTTGTGATGGGCGAGGGGGCCGCCATGTTCGTGCTCGAGCGGCTCGACCATGCGCTGGCCCGCGGAGCGCGGATCTACGCCGAGCTGTG
>DATCFX010001339.1:0-1169 GCA_036509275.1 Pirellulales bacterium
GGACAACACAAAGCCGCGCAGCGTCAGGCTTTCGGCAAAACGCACCACGTCCAGCCAATGCCGGGCGAAGCGTTCGCCGAACCGCGGGCTGGCCAGCAGCCGCTCGACCAACTCTTCGTAAGCGTGCGGCGAGCGGTCGGCGACGAAGGACGCAATTTCCTCGGGCGCCGGTGGCAAGCCGATCAGATCGAAATACACGCGCCGCACCAGCGTCGTGCGGTCCGCGTCTTCCACCGGCGCCAGGCCGGCTTGCTCGAGGCGTGCCAGAATCAACCGGTCGATATTGCCTTGCGGCCAGTTTTTATTAGCTGTCTGTGGAATTGGCGGATCGACCACCGGCTGATAGGCCCAATGCTTGCGGGCTTTTACCAGATCCAGCGGCTTGGACTTGGGTTTGGCCGTCAGCCCGGCGTCGCCGCCTCGGGGATCGACCGCGCCGTGGGCGACCCAACGCTCGAAGTTTGCCACCACCTCGGCCGACAGCCGGCCCTTGGGCGGCATCTGCACGAAGTTGGGGTCATAGTGCAGCGCTTGCAGCATGGGGCTGTCGGCCGGCTTGCCGGGAATTACAGCGGGGCCGGAATCGCCGCCTGTCACCCAACCCTCGCGCGAATCGAGCCGCAGACCGCCCTTGACCTGCTTTTCCGAGTGGCACTGCAAACAGTGCTCGGCCAGCACCGGCCGGATCTTCCGCTCGAAGAATTCGACCTCGGCAGCCGGCGCGGGCGGTTCGGCCCAGGCCGCGGCCGACGAAAGCGCCACGAGCAGGCCACCTAACAAGTGGCCACCGAGCACGCTTTTCCAGCGAGCCGTCCGAGGCATGGCACGAGCCGATATGGGGTAGGACGGGAGTCGTATTGACCCCCGCTTGGGGCGGGTATCCGTGCTGGCTTATCATAGCAAAGATTCGCCCCCGGCGGCAATGATTTTTATGCCTTGATCGCGGAGCGTGTGGGCGTCTAGAAAGTAGGTGGAAATTGCTACTCCCGAGGCGGCGGTTTCCCCCACGCGTTTTCCGTAGCCCAGTTCCTTTAGGGCTGTGTATTACCCACAATTTTACCCGAGGGCTTGGGCTCCTCGGAGGCAGAGCAGCAGGGTTTCCAAGCCGCCCCAGATGGTTTGCCAGCCGGGCTCTCCATCGCCTTTTCGTCCCAGAAAGCCGCCGAGAG
>DATCFX010001340.1:0-5052 GCA_036509275.1 Pirellulales bacterium
GCCGCTCCGCACGTCGCCCAGCCAATGCCGCAAGTCGCTTTTTGGAGCAAGTTGATTCCCTACGCGCTGTCGCTGTGGGCCACCAACTGGCTTTCCAACCTGTTTTCGATTGTCGACCGCTATATGATCATCCACTACTCGGCGATGGATGCCGACACGGCACTGGCCGCCGTGGGACAATATCACGCCGCGCGGCTCATTCCGCTGCTGGTCATGCAGTTCTCGAACCTGCTGGGCACCATGCTGCTGCCGCACCTGACGCACGACTGGGAAGCCGGCCGCCTGCCGGCGGTCTCCAGCCGGATGAACCTGTTTCTCAAAACCTTGGGCCTGGCGATCTTCGCCATCGGCGTGGGCGTGCTGCTGGTCGCGCCGTTGTTGTTCGAGCTGGTCTTTCACGGCAAATACGACATCGGCCTGACCTTGCTGCCCCTGACCATCGCCTATTGCCTATGGAACGCGCTGGGCTGCGTCGCCCGAACCTACCTGTGCTGCGACGAACGCGTAAGCCTCGTGAGCGTGGCCTATGGCGCGGGACTGGCGGTGAACGTCGGGCTGAACCTCGTGCTGCTCTCGCGGCTGGGATTGATCGGCGCCGTCTGGTCCGCCGTGGCCGGCAACGTAGTGACGCTCGCGCTCATGTACCTGTTCAGCAGCGCCCGCGGCCTCGCGCTGGATCGCGGCGCGTTGCTCGTCAGCCTGTTGCCGGCCGCATGCGGCGGCGGCCTGGTTACCGCCTTGCCCGTCGCGGCCCTGGCGCTGGGCCTCACGCTTTCGACCGGTTGGATTCTGAGCGCCTCAGAGAAACGCCAACTCGTGGCGCTGGCGGCCGATTATCGCCGCCGCCTGGCCCGCGGGCGCAAGCCACTGGCGGACGAAAGTTAATTGCGAGCCGAAGCCAATTACGAGCCGGTGGCCGTCGCGCCCGTCAGTGCAGCCTGCGTGCCCGGCAAGTAGGAGTACATGTTCAGGGCCGCTGCCCCGTGGAACGGCAAGATGGAGTAGAGCCCTTGGGTAAAGGCCAGACTCACGTAGTCGTCGAACACGCGGAGCGGAGCCTTCGGCACCACGACCACGTCCGAATCGTTGAGCCAGACTTCGTCGGCCGGCGTGGGCACCTTGGCATACAGCGCGCCGCGGACGTCGAGCATCGTGGCCATCAGCCGCCAATCGTCGCCTCGGCGAAAAATCACCACCTGCCGCAGATTGCCGCCCACGTTCCAGCCGCCGGCCAGGCTGATCGCTTGCATCGTGGTCGTCGGCCCTTCCAGGCTGAAGCGGCCCGGATGCGCGACTTCGCCCAGCACGTAAAAATAGCGCGGGGCGCGCGCGACGAGCACCGGCGTGACTTCCAAGCCGTCCACCTTCAGCGCAAATCGCTCGTCCAGCTCACGCTTCAGCTCACCCAGCGTCAAGCCTTGCGCCGGCACCGAGCCGATGGCCGGCAGCGCGATCGAGCCCTCGGGCGTGACGCGGGCATCGCGCGACTGGCCGCCGGCGCCAAAGCGGTTGTCGACCGTCGCCCGCAAGTCCTCGAGCCGCGTGTTCACCTTGATTGGCGTCACGGTCATGGTCGGCGCGCGGTAATACTTCTTGTAGGCTTCTTCGAGCGCATCGCGCAGCTGCGGCACCGTGTGCCGCGTGGCCTTCATCTGGCCGATTAGCGGCAGGGTAATCGTGCCGTCGGGCTGCACCAGCAGCGTGCGATCGAGCGTCGGATCCGCCGCCGATTCGATCTTCACCTCGTCGCCCACGTTCAGCATGTACGGCCGCAGCGTCTGATTGCGCGTGACGCGGAACACCAACTCGAGCATGTCGTCCACGCGCAGCCGATACTCGGGCACGTGTTGCAAGCGGTCGTGGCCCACGTACTCGCCCTGGGCAAACGGCTGCCAATCCATCGGCCGCTTGGCGTCCCAATCGACCGGGTAATAGTTCTCGGCCTCGTCGATGGCTTGAATCGGATAGGGGGCCGCCGGACCGAGCGCCTGGCACAGCACGATCTCGCCCTCGTGCGATCCATTGGCGGCCGCGGGCGAATTGGGCGCCGATTCAGCAGCCGGTACTCCCGCCGGCCCGGCTTCGGACGCGGTAGCCCTGACCGAGCACCAGGCCAGCACGACCAGCGACAGCGCGATGGCGATTCGCGCGAGCAGGCGGCGTTTCGATAGGGTGCGGATGCTGTTCATGCTAGCAGGTCAATCTCTGGGCTGGGCAAACGATCGCAGAGCGCCAGCCGCAGCAGACGATCGATGGGTCCGTTTAGTGCGATCGTCCGGCGGCCCGCGCTCGGACCAGCAAATCTCGGACAGCCGGCAGCCTCGCAGCCACAGAGTCGCCGCAGCCGGCAAACTCTCCGCGGTTCGGAGAGTACGTGCAGCGCCGTAGATGCCGCGAGCTTCAGCGACGCCCGGGCAATCGCTCGCGGCGCTAAGACGCGGTCCGGCTCGGCTCGCCGGACCTACGGGCGGGGCGAACGATCGAGTTACTTCTTCACTTGGGCCGTGCTTGGCGGGTAGCCGGGGGCGGCCTGGAAGGCGAGGAGTTGCTTGCCGCTGGCGGCGTCCCAGATCCGCACTTCGCCGTCAAAGCTGCCGGTGGCCAAGCGCGAAGTCGGCTCGTTGAAGTCCAGGGCGTAGACGTAATCCTTGTGGCCGCTGAAGACCCGCACCTGCGCGCGATCGGCCGCCTTGTGCTCGCGGGCCATGCGGTCCGACGAGCAACTGAACAGCCGCGCGCCTTTCAACTCAACTCGAAATACCTCGCCAGAAAATCCGGTGACGACGGCGACTTGCTTGCCGTCGGCCGGGTTCCAGAAATGCACCTTCTTGTCGCCGCCGGCACTGACCACTTGCTTGCCGTCGGCACTGAATTGCACGCTGTAGACGGTTTCGCTGTGGCCGGGGTACGTGGCCAGTGATTCGCCGGTTTTCAAATCAAAGACTTTCGAGGTCTTGTCGCGACTGGCCGAGGCCAGTTGCGTGCCGTCCTTGTTCCAGGCGATGCCCATTACCCAGTCGGCATGGTCCTCGATGAGCCGCTCTTCTGTGCCTTTGGCCACGTCGAAGATGCGGATCGAGCGATCGGCGGCGCAGGCGGCCAGCTTCGTGCCCTGCGGACTGAAAGCCACGCCAAAGGCCACGTCGTTGGTCGTGGCCAGCACGCGCACCAACGTCGCCTTAACCGGATCGTACAGCGCCACCTCGCCGCTTTCGCCCGGCGTGCCACCGGCCGCGGCCAGCAGGCTGCCGTCGGACTTGTAGTCCAGCCCGTAGATCCGCTGCTCGACGTTCTTGATCCGCCGCAGCAGCTTGCCGCTGGCCGGATCCCAGATCGTAATCTCGTGGTATCCGCCGACGGCCAACTCCTTGCCGTCGGGACGGAAGCACAGGGCCGTCACCGCGATCGGCACGCGGTAGCTTGCTGGCGGAGCGGGATGAATTTTGCGCGGCACGAGCGAAGCCAGCGGAGCCTGCTTGTCGGGGCCGTCGAAACGGGCGCCCTGCTCGATCCACAACTTCACCAGCGCGAGCTGCGCAGCCGGCAGCGGATCGGCATCTTTGGGCATCCGCTCGTCCGCATCTTTGGAACTGACCAACTGATACAGGTAACTGTCAGCCAGCTTGCCCGGCGTGATGGGTGCGTCGCCGCTTTCGCCCGGCTTCGTGGCCAGCGCAAAGGTGTGCAGTTGATATTCGCCCTTGGGCTCGACGGTGCCGTGGCAGCCCGCGCAGTTTTTGAGCAGGATGGGAGCGATCTGCTTGCGGAAACTGACCGAGGGCACGCCGCGGGATACCGCGGCTTTGGCGGCGGATTTGACCCCTGGCTTTGCCACCGCCGCAGGCTTGGTCGAAACTGCGGCCGGTTTGGCGGACGGCGCTTTGGCAGCCGAGGCTTTGACAGCCGCCGCGGGCTTGGCCGGCGGCTTGGTATCGGCCTTCTTGGCCGGGCTATCGGCCGCCAGGATTGGGCCAGCGACGAAAGCCAGCATCGCGGTATAAAGCATCCACTTGGGCATTGGTAAAGTTACCTCGAAACAGTGACGCGAGCCGATGCGTGGCGGCGAACGTAGGTCCGGCGAGCCGAGCCGGACCACAAGGCTAAGGGAAGTCTTGCGTAGAGAGCAGGTGCCGCTCGGCTCGCGGCACCTACCGTTATGCACCATCAATGTTGAAACAAAAATTCATTGGCATTCAGCAGGGCCCAGCAGACGTCTTCCAGCCCGCGCATCGGGTCGCCGCTGGCTTGAATATGGTGGACGGCGGCCTTCATCTCCGGCTCGCTGGGCGAGCGGCTGAAAGCGGCCATGTACAGTTCTTGCACCACGTCGCCCGGTTTGCGGCCCGCGGCGATGAGTAGCCGCAGCCGGTTCTTGGCGTCGCGAATTTTGCCGTGGACCAACGGACCATTGATCATCTGCAGCGCCTGCGACAGGTTCGACTCGGTCGAACGCTCGCATTGGCAGGCCGTTTCGCGGGCCGGCTGCCCGAAGACTTTGAGGAAATAATTGTCCACGTCCGGGCTGGGCAACTGCGTGGCGTGCGTGCCCGCGGGCAGGCCGGCATATTTCTCGTCCACGCCAGTCACCTGGCAGATGGCGTCGAGCAACTGCTCGGCCGAGAGCAACCGCGTGCGGGCGTGGGAAAAATACTTGACGTCGTCCTTGTTTAAGTCGTTCTTGCGGCTGCTGAGCTGATACGTGCGGCTGGCGAGCACCAGCCGTAGCGTGCGCTTGTTGTCGAACCCATGCTCGACAAAGTCGCGTGCCAGCGCGTCGAGCAGGGCGGCGCTGGCCGGCGGGTTCGAGTCACGGAAATCGTCGACCGGCTCGACAATCCCACGGCCCATCAATTGGCCCCACAGCCGGTTGACCTGCATTTTGGCAAAGAAGGGGTTCGCGGCTCCGGTCAGCCAATCGGCAAACACGCGCCGGCGGTCGTCTTCGCCCGGCAAATCGGCATCGCCCTTGAGCGGTAGCCAGGGCTTCATTTGCTTGCCGGTCCGCGGCTGGGTCACTTCGCCCTGCCGGGCGACCCAGACGACCATCTCGTC
>DATCFX010001341.1:0-1717 GCA_036509275.1 Pirellulales bacterium
AATGAGCGCCCGCCCCTCGGCGGGTGCCAACTCGTAAACGCGCTTGAGGGCCAGGTCTAGATGCATCGGATCGGATTCTTCGGTTTTCGGCTCCGCCGCGATGAACCTGCGCAAGACGGGCAAGAACTCCAAGCCGCCCAACTGCTTCCAGTACGATTCCAAGACCAGGTATTGATCCTGTGCCGGGAGTGCATTGAACGCTTGCAGGACCGACGCGCGGACCCGCGTCAGCCGCTCGCTGGACAACAACCTCTTACCGCTCGAAACGCCGTTGCGCACTAACCGCAATAGTTCAAGCTCGGTTCTCGCCCGGGCCAGAGGCGTTTTGTGCTCGGCCGCGGCCCAAGCTGCTTCGGCGTAATCGGAGTCGAGTGATCGCCGCAGCGCACGATGCTTTTCTTCGAGCCGAGCCAGCTTTTCGAACGAGGCCTGGTCGTCGCCGATCGAGTCGTAATGGATCGGCAGCCGAGCATCGGCAGCCAGGGCAGCCAGGTTGATGATGAACTGGCCGGTCACTGTAAAATCGGCGGCGTCCAAACGCTTCTGCAATTCTTCGACGGCAGCCGCCTTGAATCGAGATTCGTGCAGGCCCATGCCGATTTCATAGGTTTCCTCATCGCCGCCGCCTGTTTGGCGAAGCGCCAACTCGCGTGTCGCTGCCTCGTTGTCCAGGTACCGCAACCGCCTCAGCGCCTCGCGCCGCAGCGCTCGGCCCTGGTCGGTATTTTCCGCCGGCCGGTCCAATGCGGCGACGGCCATGTGAAATTGCCGGTCCTGCCAATCGGCAGTTGCCGCAGTGATCTCCAGTTCCAGCAGATTCGAGGTTTCTCGGAGCCGGTTGTCGCCCGAAGGCCAGACTTTCGGTTTCCAGACACGGGCGCTGGTGCAGTAGATGCGATAGGTTCCCGGCTGGTCGAACCGGCGCCACTCATTGAGATAGATGCGATAGCGATAGCTGCGCTGGTCGCTGGCATTCTGCGGCGTGCCACCTGCCCAACGATAAAAGTTTGGCTCGTCCTGAGTGCTCGGACGCGTTCCCGCCTGCGGCGAAACGTGAAACACCTCCAGCAGGCGAGCCGTGCCCGACCCCCGCGCTAAGCCATCGTTGATCTGATAGGCCCCGTTTTCGCGGAACTCATACACTAGATCCAAGGGAATCAATTCGCCGACATGGAACCGCGTTTGCCGACCGGCCAGCTCAATCGTAAAACTTATCCCCGGGGCATTCATCGCGACGGCATGCGCGTGCGCCACTAGAAAGTCCGCGTCGCTGGCGGCCGCCGTTGATGCCAGCGCGATGATCATCGACATCACGGCCAGCACGACTTGCACGCCGGTTAAACCGGATCGAGAATCGGCGGTGAAGGGTCCGAGGCGGCGTGGTGCCGTTCTACGATGATTGTCGCCAATCGCGCCGGATTTCATTTTCATTGGATCTGAAGCATCGCGATTGGGGTAATTGCGCCGGCTAGGCTCGGGCGAATGACGCTCGGCCGAGGATAGGCGCTCGGCCTCCTGGTCAGTTGAAAACCGCCGACGCAGAAAGTCAAATCCCCAGCGCCGCCCTAGGCGGCGCCACGCGACGGTTCGGGATCGAGCCGGGCAAATGCGGGTCGTCGCGGCGCTCAGCCTGGCGGCGAAAACAGCGCCAAGCTGGCAGTGAAGCCGTGGACGAAGTTTTTGCCGCCCACGGGGCCCAACTCGCCTTGCGCGAAAA
>DATCFX010001342.1:0-1694 GCA_036509275.1 Pirellulales bacterium
TTCTCGCCAAAGCCTTTCAGCCCGCGCAGGCGTTGGCCTTCGCAGGCGGCGCGCAGATCGTCGAGCGAGCGGATGCCCAGTTCTTTGAGCAGCACGGCCGCCTTCTTGGCCCCTAAGCCCGGAACGCGAAGCATTTCCAGCGCCGAGCGCGGCACCTGGCACAGCAGCTCGCGATGCAATTCCAGCTCGCCCGTTTGCAAAAGCCCCGCGATCTTGCCGGCCAGATCCTTGCCGATGCCCGGGATGCCGGTCAGCGTGCGATCGGGATCGGCCGCAATCTTTGCTAACGATTCGGCCAGATCGCGAATCGCGCGTGCCCCGTTGCGATACGCGCGGACGCGGAACGGATTGGCGTCGGTGAACTCCAGCAGATCGGCCACTTCGTCCAGCACGGCCGCGACCTGGGCGTTATTCAGAGGCATGGGAACTCCGGGAAAAATGCGGAAGTCGGAATGATGAATGATGAATGGAAAACATGTACATGGCGAGCGGGACTCGCGAGCTTTTTATTCCGCATTCATCATTCCGCGTTCATCATTTCCTCTCACGTGTGCATCTCGACAATGTCGCGGTCGTGCAGGACGTGGTCGCCCTTGACGGCTGTGCCGTCGTGAACGCCGGTGCCCCAGATGCGCGCGAACTTGAGTTGCTCGGCCAGCTCCTTATGCACCAGCGCCGCTACGTCGGCCAGCGTGCTGCCGCGCGGCACCGTAAACGGCCGCTGCATGTCCGGCTCCTTGGCCTTGGGCAGCTTGGTGTACACGCGGATGATGTCCAGCGACTCGTAAATCGCCTGCTTGAGCGGTTCGAGCCCCGTGGCCTGCTCGGCCGACACAACCAGCTCCGGTAATCGTAGCGGCGACATTTCGTGCCACAACTCGACCCGCTCGCTCCAATCCGGCAAGTCGCACTTGTTGAGCACCGCAATCGTCCGGGTATACGACAAGCCAATGTCGTCTTCGTCCAACGACGAAGCGGCGGCCAGGCGCGTTTTGGTCTGGTGCAACTTGTCGATGCAGGCCAGGCAGTGTTCGATGCCGTCGTCACTGCCCAGGTCGATGACCAGCAGGGCCAGGTCGGCGCCGCGGATCAGGCCCTGCATGTAGGGCTCGAGAAAATCGGCCGAGATCGGCGGCGTATCGACCAGTTGCACCATCACGTCCTGCCAGGGCATCATGCCGGGCAGCGGAGTGCGCGTGGTGAAGGGATAGACGGCCACCTCGGGCGTGGCCCTGGTGAGGCTGGCCAGCAGTTGGCTTTTGCCGGCATTGGGACCGCCGACGATAACCACTGTGCCGGCACCCTGGCGTGGGATGCGGACGGCGTGACCTTTACCACCGGCCTTGCGCTCAGCCTCGGCGTCCTTTTTCGCCCGGCTGATCTTCTGCTTCAACTCCGACTGGAGCTTTTCCGAAGCCTTGTGCTTCGGCATTTCGCGGAACATGACCTCGAGCCACTTAAGCTCTTCTTCCTTGGTCGCCGCCCGGCGGTACTGCTCCTCGGCGCGATGGTACTGCGGTGTGAGGTTCGTGGCCATGCGGCCATTATAAAGCCGCGAGCGGGACTGGCGAACCCAACGCATCAAGCCGCGACCGCTGGTCGTGCGGCGCACGGAATTCTCACGAATTCCGCTACAAAAACACAGCCGCGGAGCCATCCCATGATGGCCCCGCGGCTGGCGTGGGTCTCCGTAC
>DATCFX010001343.1:0-1347 GCA_036509275.1 Pirellulales bacterium
ACTAGGGTTAGCAGCGCCGATTTTTCGGCGCCGAAAATCGGCGCCGTGCGGGAGGGAATAAGGCTGGGCGCCCCCGCGATCGGTTCGGTTTTTCCGCAGCCGGCGTTGAACCCCCTTCTGCACAAGTTTGAAACTACTGTCACGCTCCCGGCGCGCCGAAGTCACTCGGGCGCGGCGACCGGCAGAAACAGGCCCAGGCCGAAATGGCAGCCGTGGCCCAGGCACACGGGGCCGGGCACCGGCTCCGCGAAGGTCAGACGAAAGGCCCCGCAGGCGCGGCGCTCGCCATCGTCGCCCGCTTTGCGGACGCGCCGCCGACAGAACTGCACCGGACGCAGACCGCGCCGGCCGAGCCGCTGTTCCGCCAACGGTTCGACCGTGACGCCCGCGACCGACAACTCGGCCCGCCGTGCTTCCTCCAACAGCACGGCCCCGGCGAAGTCACGTTCGGCCCCGTGTTGCAGCAAGGCGAGCGGATCGCGTTTTTGGCCGCGTTCCTTGGGGAAGCGGCTGGCGACAAAGGGCGTGGCCGACAGCCACTGCCGGGCGACGGTAAACGGCTTCGTGTTGCGAAAGTCCTCGGCCTGCCCCAGGCCGACCAGGAGCAAGTTCAGGTTCCGTTCACCCAGGCGCAGGCTGCGCAGCCGGTCGAGGGCGTCAAGCTCGTTGCGTGAGAAGGCGCGGTCGCCGCCAGCGCGAGCGCGAAGGCAGATGGTAAGGTGGTCGAGTCGGCCGTCGTCGTCCTCGTCGGTGGGGAAGTAGAAGGCGTGCTGGTGTCCGTGCAAGGGCTGACCGTCGGCGTCCTTGCCGGCGAGGGCCGGGGAGAGCGCGCCGCGGCTGGCAACGCGGAAGTGGCACAGGAGCTGGTGTCGGGCCTCCTCGGCCAGGGGCAGAGATTGATCGATAGGCGGCAAGACCGGGCCGTCAATGAGGAAGCGGGCCACTGTCAGCTTGTGCCGGCTCGGCTCCGCGGGAGGCGAAGCGGCGATTCTGGTGAAGGCATCAGCCTGACGCGCGTAACTTACCCACCGCGCACCGGGCACGCGCGGCCAACGCTCTCCATGCACCGTTTCGGTGTCCAGGCACAAGTGCCAGCGAGGGCAGTCGAACAGGTATTCGCTCGGTTTCAGCCCCTTCTTCAACTTCTTCGCATCGGGCGGCGACGGGTAGTGGTCGTTGCCGAATGCGGTAGCCGGATCGGGGCAGAACACGGAAACAAGCTCCTGGTCGACGTTGGCCGATGCCGCGGGAGAGCAATTCCAATCAGTTGTGGCGGAGCCTGTCAACTCGCCTTGCACCCAGCCCTCAGCTCGGCCGAGGGTACTCAGATTTTCGACCAGCCGACGC
>DATCFX010001344.1:0-1625 GCA_036509275.1 Pirellulales bacterium
GACCACCACCAGCAGGGCCTCGAGCCGCCGCAACATCCGATCGGTGCGCCAGTCCTTGGCCAGCTCGGTGGCCGCCCGCAGCGTGTTGCCGGGATAGTCCTTGAGCTTGCCCTCGAAGCGCTCGAGCAGCGCAAAGGCATCGGCCGTGGAGCCGGCGAACCCGGTGAGGACTTTGCCGTCGAGCAGGCGGCGGATCTTGTTGGCGTCGGCCTTCATGATCGAGTTGCCCAGCGACACCTGGCCATCGCCGCCCAGCGCCACCCGGCCCTGGTGCCGCACACTCAAAATCGTGGTCGCACGAACTTTCATGGCGCCAACTGGAAAAACGACTTGTGGAACTTGCTTAGGATCGCTCGGCCGAAGCTGATCGCATTGTGCCCAAAATTTGCCACCCGCACTAGGGGCCGGCCGATTCGCGTCGTAGCGGAACTCGTAAGACTGCCGGCTCGGCTCGCAGCGATCGCGTCGGAATTCGCACGAATTCCGCTACCGCCCCACCCCCGGTTTCGCGAGCATCGTTTCGCCGAGACTTTCGCAGCCGCGTGCCGATCGGCTATGCTAGGCTGGCATGAGCCCCGATGATGCCCCAGCCGCTGCCGCCCCGCTGCCGCGCAGCCCCGAAATGATGTCGGTCCACGACACCGCCTTGCTGGTGGTGGACGTGCAAACCAGGTTGGTCAACCTGATTGCCGGGCACGAGCGGATCGTATGGAGCATTCGCCGGCTGCTGGATGGAGCCAAGATTCTGGGCGTCCGCACCGCGGCCACCGAGCAGTATCCCAAGGGATTGGGCGGCACGGTCGAGGAGCTAGCCGCCCGGCTGCCGCCGCCACGCGACAAGCTCGCGTTCAGTTGCGGCGTCTGCGGCGATATCTTTGCGGAGTGGCAAGCGAGCGGCATTTTCAAGGTGCTGGTCGTGGGCATCGAAACCCATGTGTGCGTGCAGCAGACCGTGCTCGATCTGCTGGCGCACGGCTTTCGGACTTTCGTGGCCGTGGATGCCACCGGCAGCCGCTACAGCATCGATTCCGAAACCGCGCTGCGGCGCATGGACTCGGCCGGCGCCACGCTCACCACGACCGAATCGGCCTTGTTCGAATGGTGCCGCGTCGCCGGCACACCCGAGTTCAAGCAAATCAGCCGCATGGTGCAGGAAAAACCCCCCGCAGAGCATGCGGAATGATGAATCGAAAACCCATTTAGCCCCGGCTTTCAAGCCGGGCGTAACGGCCGCTCACCACTCATCCGAGGATCCTTGCGTGACACACGTTGCCGCTGCGTTGGCACCCCCAGTCCGCGTACTGCTAGGCCCCGGCCCGAGCCCTGTCGCGCCCAGCGTGTTGCAGGCCCTGGCCGCCAGCACCGTGGGGCATCTCGATCCCTACTACTTGCAGTTGATGAACGAAATGCAGCGGATGCTGCGCGCCGTGTTTCGCACCGAGAACCCCATGACCATGGCCGTCAGCGGCACGGGCTCGGCCGGCATGGAAACGACCGTGGTGAACCTGATCGAGCCGGGCGACGCGATGCTGGTTTGCGTCAACGGCGTGTTCGGCGAGCGGATGGTGGACGTGGCCACCCGCGCCGGTGCGCAGGTGACGCGCGTCGAGCGGCCCTGGGGCGAA
>DATCFX010001345.1:0-4650 GCA_036509275.1 Pirellulales bacterium
CCCGGTGCGCGTGCAGGTCCAGCGCGAGCACGCCGAGCAGGAAGACGGACAGCAGTTGGCTCCGCCGCTTAAGCCCATACCAAAATGAGCCCGTAGACCCCGACGCCCAGCACGAACCAAGCCACGTAATCGCCGATTTTGCCGCTGTGCATCAGGCGAATCGGCTTGAGGATGCCGACCAGCAGCATGCCCGACACACGCGAAATGCGTTCCCCCAGCGCGTGGGGAAACAGCGCGAGCAAGGCCGCGGCCAGGGCTCCCAGCGCGACACCCGCTTGCCGGCCGAAATCACGGGCCGTGGCCGACACCGAGCCGCCGGGCGCCGGCGCCGCAGGGCGCTGGCCTTCGAGCACCAGAGCCGCGTAGCCGGGGCCGTCTTGAAAGGCATGGGCCTGGCTCAGCACACGCCGCCCAAGATCCGCGGCCGGCGCGATCACCGTGGCCCCCACCACCAGCAAGAGCGCCGGCAGCCACATCATCAGTGGCAGCTTGGACGGCGGCGCGTGCATTTCGCGGTCCATCGGCACGTCGCGCGCGCCGCGAGAGGTCGCCTCGTGCGCGGGACCCCAGCCCAGAAAAATCCGGCCCGTCGCGCGCAGCACGGCCCCGGAGGTCAGGACGCCGGCGATCACAAACACGAGCGAGATCCACCCCCGGCCAAGCTGCCGGGCCGATTCGTCGATCAGGCATTCGCCAAAGAAATTGGCGCAGGGGGGCAGCCCCGCCAGCCCGAGCGCGCCGCAGGCCATCAACAGGCCGACGAGGGGCACCTTGCGGCCCGCGCCTTGCAATTCGAATTCATCGACGCTTTCGAACCGGTTCAGCAACATGCCGGCGCAGATAAACAGGCTCGCCTTTACCAAGCCGTGACCGACGAGGTACAGCGCGCTGCCGGCCAGACCGCCCGGACTGAGCAGCGAAAACCCAATGATCATCAGGCCGACGTGGCTGATCGTGGAGAAGGCCAACAGCCGCTTCAGGTGCCGCTGCGCGAAGCAGGCCACCGCCCCGACCAGGGCCGTCAGCGTGCCGATGGCCAGAAACAATTCGGACGTCGGCACCTCCAACCGCGACAGCGGAACGGCAAACACGACCCAGTACAGCCGGGCGACGGCATACACGCCCAACTCGACCATCACGCCGGAAAACAGCACGCAGACCGGCGTGGGGGCGGCGGCATGCGCATCGGCCAGCCAGAAATGAAAGGGGAAGGACGCCGCTTTGACCAGAAAGCCTGAAATGACGAACAGGAAGGCGATCGGCACGAAGGCGTCGTGCGGCGATGCAGCCGCCAGCGCCTCTGCCGCCGCGGCAAAATTCAAGGCTCCCGTGCGGGCATAAACCAGCGCCACGCCGCTGAGCGAAAGGTAGGCCCCCAGCATGTTCATCACCGCGAAGTTCAGTCCTCCCTGTAACGCGCCCACTTCTTCAACCTTGTAACCGCAGAGCGTCACGCCGGCCGCGGTCATCAGTTCGAACCACACGAACAGGTTGAACAGGTCGCCGGTCAGGCACAGCCCGCACATGGCCGCCAGGAAGACGAGCATGATCGCATGGTACAGCGATTTGATCGACTCGAAGTAGGCCCAGGAAACGACCAGGCTCGTCAACATCAAGACCGAGACCAGGGCCGCCAGCCCGGCTCCCAGCGGATCGACGACGAAGGCAATGCCGATGGGGAAATGCCCGATCGGGCGCCAACCACCGAACCACGTCACCAGCGGCGCGTCGGACGATTGCCGGACGAGCAGCAAGCACACGCCGAGATTGCCGGCGGCCGTCAGGCAGGCAATCGTATCCAACACGCGCCGCGACAGCAGCGGCGCGGCTCCCACGAGGACCGCGGCTACGAGCAAGGGAACGGCAACCGGCAGGGGTGTCAGGTCCACGGGCGTTTATCCTCGCATGACGTCCACCTCGTCGGGATCGACGCCGCCGGTTCCGCGATCGATCTGCACGATCAACGACAGCAGCAGCGCCATCATCGTCGCTTCGACGACAATGTCAGTCAGCATCAGGGCCTGGATCACGGGATCGACCGTGTGCGCGCCGGGCTTGATTCCCACGAGAATCGGCGGCGGCGCATCGGGCCGAAAGCCGATCACGGCCAGCAGCACATAGGTCGACGCTTGCACCACGGCCAGGCACAGGCAGAGGTGAACCAAGTGCCGGCTGGTGGCGATGCCATAGGCGCCGATCACAAACAGCCAGCCGGCCACGGCAAATCCCACCGTGCTCATCACGATTCTCCAGCGGAAAATTAATGGTCGTGCAACGAACTTTGCATGAACGCGTGCATCAGCACGACGAAACCCGCGGCGACCTCCAGCCCGACGGCATCGTTAATCAGCATGATCGTGCCGCCGGAGGCGAGCTGGCCGGTTTCGCCCAGCGGCAAGATATTCGTGAGAAACGGTTGTCCGTCGAACCAGGCCAAAAAGCCGACGAGCACGTATCCGCCAGCCCCGACCGCTTCGGCAACTTCGATCAACTGGTACGAAATGATCCGTTTGAACGTGGCGAACTCATCGGCCAGGTAGATCAGCAGTGGACCGGTCGCCAGAATCACCCCCCCCTGAAAACCTCCGCCCGGCGTGAATTGGCCGTGAGCCACCACGTAGAGGCCGAAGACAATGGTTGGACCGGTCATGCCCAGCGTCCAGAGCTGCACGGCTTCGCTGGGGCCGGTGGCGCGTCGCGGCGTACGGGCATCCGCGGGATCGCGCTCGTGCTTCTGGTCCACCTGGCGCAGCAACACCAAAGCCCCCATGACGGAGACGAATAAAATGTATTCTTCACCGAGGGTGTCGAAGCCGCGTATATCGAAGTTGATCGCGGTGACCACGTCCGTGATCCTGCGATCGGCCAATGTCAATCGATCGGCCAATTCGGAATACCGGTTGGGGCGCTCGGTCGGAGCGGCGATGCCCGCGCAAGCTGCCAGGTACAAGCCTGCCAGCGCCAATCCGCCAATGGCAAACACGCCGGTTCGCAAGGGATGCTTCATTTTTTTCGCTTCCGCAGTTCGACCAGGCCCAACAGCGCCATCAGCGGCAGCACCACGGCGCCGATCGCCAGTTGCGACAGCGCCACGTCCGGGGCCTGGAACACCGCAAACATGATGGCCAGCGTCAGACCGAACAGGCTCATGACGATCAACTGCCGCTCGGGCACGCGGACCAGCGCCACGGCCGAACCGGTCACCGCCACCAGTAGCAAGACTGTGATTTGCAAGCCGATCATTTGCCCCGCCTCCGCCGCCTAGCGCGCCGCCCCGCGGAGTGGCGCTGCGCCGCGGGCTGCTGCCCGAGCGGCTCGATGTGTTCATCCGGTTGAGGATCCCAGCTTCCGGTGCGGCGAATGCGCACGGCCCTGGCGGTCGCGTGCGTCAGGATCGAGTTCATCACGAACAACAGCCCAACGGTCAGGATCACCTTGATCCGTGCCTGGGCGTCGGCCTGTTCGATCCACACGGCCACGGCGATAAGGCCGCCGCTGAGCGAAACCACGAGCGCGGAAAAATGCAGCCGCTGGTACGTGTTGCGGATGACAGCCATGCCGGCGGCCGAGAGCAGCGCGATGGCCACGGCCAAGCCCAGCAGCATGCCAGTGACGAGCGGGTGGTGCGTCATAGCCAGCGTTCCACGAAGCGGGCGAACGTCATGCCGCCCCCGAACGACAAGATTGCCAGCATCAAAGGCAGATCATAGAGGAACGATTGCTGATAGCCTTGCGCCAGCAGCACGAGTTCGAACGTCACGATCACACCGGCCATTTCCAGCCCAATGAGCCGGTCTTCCAACTCGCCGCGCGTACAAGCGATCAGGCAGGGCACCATCGCCGCCAGCAGCGCCAGGGCGGCCCAGAGCCAGACGTTCATCGGCTGGCCTCCAGACTCTTGGCGATTTTCAACTCGTCGGTGGCGACGAATTGGTGCAAGAGCATCAAGTCCTGCTCGGGCACAAAGCCAATGACGACTGTATTGGGCGTGATCGTCGTATAGGTGATAACGAGTGCCCGGCGGGCATTGCACTTCGGGTCGTCTTCCGGCCCCAGGTCCGTCTGCAAGGTCCGCAACGCGCCCTGCGGCCAGCCTCGGCCGGCCAGGAACCGGGCCATGCCGCCAAAGACTTTCCACGCCCCGTCCAGCAGATCGCCCGGAATCCGCCAGGCTTGAATCAGCATCGCCCGGGTGGGACGAAAAGGCGTCCGGTCTGCGCTGCGAACGACCGCGATGCCCACGCAAGCAAAAGTCGCCGCGATGAGCGACGCGACCAGCTCGTCCACGCTCAGTTTCGCGCTAAACAGCAGCCATAACGCGGCGCAGGCCAGCCACGGCACGACCCAGCGGCCCAGCCAGCGCGGCGGGCGCGTTTTGGCAATGCGAGTTGCTTTCGATTTGACCACGTGCGCGCCTCCGGCGTTCGAAAGGCGGATCGCCCCAGCGACCCAGCATCTTTCGAGCCATCGGCAAAAGAAATGTCCGACCGCAGGCCGGCCCGATGCTTAAGCCTCGCCCGAACCCGCCGGCCGCAGCTCGCTATCCAGCCATGCCAGGTACGCCGGGTTGCCAGCCGTGACTGGCGAGCAGAGGATCTCGGGCGTGTGGTACGAGTGCAACTGCCGGATGGCGGCTTCGAGCTGTGGATA
>DATCFX010001346.1:0-1091 GCA_036509275.1 Pirellulales bacterium
CGTCGCGACGTCCTCAATCCCGAGCGGCGTCTGGCCGGCGGCGTCCGGCCGAAACAGCGTGAGCATGTCGCGGCCGCTCGGCGGATCGAGCGTGAGGGCCGCCTGCTCGGGCGAGAGGTTCCAGCCGCGCAGTTGCACCGCTTGCCGACCGCCGCGGCCGATCGACAGCGGGAATGCATAACGGACGGCCGCCTGCGAGGTGACCGTCAGCCGATAGACGTAATCTTCGCTGCCGGCCAGGCGAATGTCGGCCGTCGGTTTGGCGGGAAACGCGAACAGGCGTACGAAATACACGGCATCGTCGGTAGGCCCGGCGAGCCGAGCCGGGCGTTTGCGCGAGCTGGCGTCGAGCCCGTCGTCGGGTGCCGCTCGGCTCGCGGCACCTACGGAGTTTTCGACCGCCGCGCAAGGATCGAGGCCGATCGAGTCGTGATTTTGGGCCACGACGGTGCCGCTGGAATTAAGAATCTGCAAGACGCCGTCCATTGGCGAACCCAGCGGGCGCTCGGCTTCGACCCAGGCGACAAGCGTCCGGCCGGCCGGGACGCGAATGGCGAACACATCGCAATCGCCCGGCGAAGCCAGGCGGCCGTTGATCGTGCAGGCGGGAAGTCCGAGCGGCTGGGCAGCCCGCCAGGTGTCGTTCGGCTCGTGATCGCTCAGCTCGGGCAGCGTGCCGACGATGAAGGGCCGCAACTCGCTGGCCCCGGCGGCGTCGTACAGTCGGACCCAATACACGCCCGGCTGGGCGTCGGCCGCCGCACGGACCAGCAGTTTTCTCGGTTCGGCCAGCGCCACGATCGAAAGGCCCGGCCGGTCGATCCAGGCCTTTAATTTCGGCCAGCCGCCGAAGCGGCCGATCGCCTGCACCCGCACCTGACCACCGCGCTGAACGCCCGCCGGAAAAAAGCGGTCCAGCATCGGGCCTTCGGCAAATGCCGGACGAGCGGCAATCACGATCAGCACCGCGAACAAGATCCGTGGGTGCCATGCCCACGCGGCGTGGGCATGGCACGCGATCATCCGCGCGATGCCAGTGGCGCTTGTCGATGGCAACAATTTCATGCGAACAGTTCGCGAATCGGCCGAGG
>DATCFX010001347.1:0-6055 GCA_036509275.1 Pirellulales bacterium
TCCGCGGCGAGTTTGCCCGCGTCGTAGGCACTCGACTGCCGGTAAGTAGCCGACAACAGAATCTCGCGATGCAGCCATTTGAGCGACCAGCCATGCTCGATGAACCGCAGGGCCAAGTCGTCGAGCAACTGCGGATGCGAAGGGCGGGCGCCTTGCGTGCCAAAATCACTCACCGTCTCCACCAGCCCGCTGCCAAAGTGAAATTTCCAGACGCGATTGACAATCACGCGTGCCGCCAGAGGCGCCGCGTCGTGAATCATCGCCTCGGCCAACTCGCGCCGGCCGCTTCCCTTCCCAAAGGGTCGGCTTCCTTTCGCAGAGAGCACAGTCAAAAATCGCCGCGGGACCACACGCCCCGGCTTGGCCGGGTTGCCGCGGATTTGCACTCGCATATCGAGCGACTGGCCCGGATGATATTCGAGCTTCGTATGGTCGGGCCCATCGGCCAGAACCAAGAGCGCGGCGTCATCGACGCCATGGGCCTGGGCCGTGGCGTAGTTTGGTGTTTGCTGTTCGATGCGCTGGATCTGCTGCTTGATCTCGACCATCTGCTCCTTGTTCTGGGGCGTTGGCGCCTTAGCCGACTTGAGCTTTTCGAGCCTCGCCTCGAATTGGGTTACTTGCTCGCGCGCCCGTTGAACGACGCTAGCCTGTGGCTTGGGAATGACGTAGCGATCGGTCAGCCGCGTGCTGGCCAGAACGCCGGCCAGTGCGTAATAATCCTCGGCGCTGACCGGGTCGAATTTATGGTCATGGCAGCGAGCGCAGGCCAGTGAGAGGCCGAGAAACGTCCGCCCCAGCGCATCGATGCGCTCCTCGCGCTCGTCGGCCACGATGGTCTCGATCATCGTGGGCGAAAGCTTCAGCTCCTTGAAATACTCCGGGCCGACGCCGAAGAAGCCCAACGCGGCCAGGTCGGCTGGCTCAGTGCCGGGAATCAGGTCGGCGGCCAGTTGCAGCGCGACGAACCGGTCGTAGGGCAGGTCTGCATTAAAGGCTCGGATGATCCAATCTCGGTAGAGCCACGCCCGAGGGCGCTTTTCGAGCGACGTCTCATTGGCATCGGCATAGCGGGACAAGTCGAGCCAGAAGCGGGCCCAACGTTCGCCATAGTGGGGCGACGCCAGCAGCCGCTCGACCAGGTGCTCGTAGGCGCTGGGGCTGGCGTCGGCCACAAACTGCTCGACTTCTTCGGCCGAGGGCGGCAGGCCGACAAGATCGAAGCTCACGCGGCGGATCAGCGTTCGACGGTCGGCAGGCGGCGAGGGGGCAAGGCCGCGGCTTTCCAACGCGGCCAGCACCCACGCGTCAATCGGCCCTCGGGGCCAGTCGCTCGGACGGCTTGCGGGCAGCCCCGCGTGATGCAATGGCTGAAACGACCAGAAACGGCGGCCGGCCTCGAAGTCGATTCTCGATTTCGAGGGCGGAGCGGACCCATCCTCTGGAAGCGGAGCGCCGCGCCGCACCCATTCCGAGAGCACGGCGATCTCCTGGATCGGCAGTTTGCCGTCGGGCGGCATTTGCGTGTCGCCCTGGTAGCGTACGGCTTCGACCAGCAGGCTTTCCTCCGGCTTGCCCGGCACCACGGCCGGACCACTTTCGCCGCCCTTGAGGATGCCGGCCCGCGCGTCCAGGGCCAGGTCGCCTTGCAAGTGCCGAGCCGATTGCGAATGACATGAATAACAGCGCTCGACCAGGATCGGCCGCACCTTCCGCTCGAAGAATTCCGGGCCATCATCGTCCTGGCCGGCGTCAGCATTTGCCGCGCCCAGCATGGCGAGGCCCCAAGCCGCTACCAGCGGCCACGCCGCAAGCCGGAAGAAGATTCGCACGTGAACGTGACAGAGCGCTTTCACATTGTCGTCCCCACGTCCGAAAACTGGCGTGGACAGTCGTCCGGCGGCTACTCGAAACAGACGCGATGCGCACATCGTCGGAATACTGCCGGGCGGGTGGCGGGTAGGAGGCAGGGGCAGGTCGGAGGCAACGCCTCCGGGGGGCGCCACTTATCTTATCGCGGCAACGCGCCCGATCCAACTCTTTCGCTAGCGCCTGCGAGCGGACGGCATGGAAGGCTTCGATCGATCTTGAGACGCTGGCTGCCGCTTGTGCCGAATCGGGCGACTTCGACAAGGCGATTCAATGGGGCGAGAAGGCGCTGAACGCCGCCGTCGGCGACGAAGAAAGGTCAGAAGTCCGCAGCCGCTTTGCGCTCTACTGGCAGCGCAAATCCTGTCGCGAAAATTTTGGGAAATAGTTCACTCGGCCTTGGGCTCTACTTACTCCCGGAACGGCTTGCCTTGCTTGTATAAATCCAGACGCTTGCGTTCCGCTGCCTTGTCCTTTTCATCCGGGACCAGGTCGACGGCCTTTTGTTGCTGTTTGATCGCTTCGGCAAAGTTGCCGATTTCCGCTTGGGCCGCGCCGAGCGTCCTTCATCGCCCACTGGCCGCAAGGTATCGCCGCCGAGCGCCGCGGCACCATGGAAAAGCAGCCGGCGCATCTGGTCGACATCATGGCTACGGCCGTCGATCTGGCCGGCGCAAAGTATCCGACCTCATTCGCCGGTCACGACATCCTGCCGATGGAAGGCGTTTCACTTCGTCCCGCGCTGGAAGGCCAGTCGCTCGGCCGCACGCAGTCCTTGTTCTGGGAGCACGAAGGCAATAAGGCCGTGGGCGACGGTCGCTGGAAGCTGGTGTCGGCTTGACATGGCTGCCTAGGCAGATGAAGGTAGTGGGCGCGGAGTGTTTGGCGCCGGGATCGTTTGCCCGCAAAACCTGGCGCGAAGCTGCGATCTTTTCCAGATCCTGCATGGGGTTCCGCGCGATGATCGTCCGCGTCGGCCGAGCGAGCTGGGTTTGGCGGGCCGGGTGGTTGCCGGCCATGGTCGTCGTCGGCATCTGGGCGGCAAGCACCGCCGCCCGTGCGCAGGCCCCGGCGTCGCCCGCAAAGCCGCTGGCAGCGGATGAGCGAAAGGTCCTGCTCGCCCAGCGCGATCGGCTGGATCAAGAGTCGCGGCAATTGCGGGCCGCGGGCAAGCTTCCCGAAGCCATTGCCGCCGCCGCCAAGATGCTCGCCCTGGAGCGGCAGATCTTCGGCAACGAGCACGAGGACGTAGCTAGTTCGCTGCAATTCCTGGCCGAATGCCATGAGCAGGCGGGCGAATTCTCCCTGGCCGAAACACGCCTGCGCGAGATGCTCGACATCCGCCGCAAGGCTTACGGCGAGCAAAATTGGCGCACGGTCGACGCCCGCTCCGGACTGGAATATGCCCAGCGGCTGGCCACGCTGCCGGCCGAGGTGCGGGCGAACCTGGAGCAAGCCGTCCGGTTGCTCGACCAGACCGGCCCGTTAACCCGGAACGCCAAATACGCCCAGGCTCTTCCGCTTGCCCAGCGGGCAGCGCAGTTGCGGCGCTCGGCACTGGGCGAGAACGACCGCAGGTATGCCGACAGCCTCTCGGCGCTGGGGTTCATTTACCATGCCCAGCAAGATGATGCTCGGGCGTTGCCGATCTTCGCGCAAGCGCTGGCAATCGACGAGCGCATCTTGGGCCCCGCGCACCCGGACACCGCCCGCTGTCTCGGCAACCTGGCCACGGCGTATCGCGGCCAGGGCAACGACGCCCGTGCTTTGCCGCTCTACCAGCGGGCAGTGGCCATCAACGAGCAGGCCTTGGGAGCCGACCATGCCGATCTGGCCATCAGCCTCAGCAACCTGGCCATGGTCTACAAAGACCAAGGAAGCCTTGACCAGGCTGTGCCCCTGCTCGAGCGAGCGCTGGCGACCAAGCAAAAAGTGATGGGGCCCGAGAATCCGGGCCTGGCGAACACGCTCGACAACCTCGCCGCGGTGTACCACGATCAGGGCGATTACGCCCGGGCACTACCGCTGTATCAGCGGGCGCTAGCCATTCGGGAGAAGAATTTCGGAGAAATTCATCCTGCCACGGCCGGCAGCCTCAACAACCTGGCGGCACTGCACCGAGCCATGGGCAATCCTGCGCAAGTGCTGCCGCTTGCCCAGCGCGTGCTCAAAATCTACGAAACCGTTTTCGGCGTCGGCCATCCCGCAACCACGGTCAGCTTGCTGAATTTGGGCCTGGCGTATCAAGCACAGGAAGACTTCGCGCATGCCCTGCCGCTGTTCGAGCGGGTTCGCGCCATCCAGGAAAAGACCTGGGGCGTCGGGCACGTGAAGACTTCGGCGAGCCTTGGCGCCCTGGGCGGGCTCTATCAGGACCAGGGCAAGTATGTCGCAGCCCTGCCGCTGTTCGAGCAGGCCCTGGCCATCAGGGAAAAAGACTTGGGACCGGAACGCCCCGAGACGGTCGCGAGCGTGCTTAGCCTCGCCGCGCTCTACCAAGCTCAAGGCCGTTACTCCGACGCCTTGCCGCTTTTCAAGCGGGCGGTGGAGATCCGGAAAAAGACCTTGGGCAAAAATCATCCCCAGACGGCCGAGGCCATGAGCATGCTCGGTTCGCTGGATCAAGACCGCGGCGACTATGCAAGCGCGCTGCCCCTGTTCGAACAGGCGCTGGCGATCGACGAACGGGCTCTAGGGCCAGATCATTCGAGCATCGGCTCCATCGCCAACAGCCTGGCCATGCTTTACGAAACCGAGGGGAACTATGCGAAAGCATTGCCGCTCTTCCAGCGGGCGCGCTCGATCGCCGAAAAATCCTTCGGAGCAAACCATCCCAATACGGCCGTGGCTCTCGGCAATCTCGGCGCACTGTACCAGGTTCAAGGGGATTACACCCAGGCCCTCGCGCTCTTCCGGCAGGCGCTGGCGATCAAGCAGCAGGCCTTGGGAGCCGAGCATCCCGACACGGCCAATAGCATCAATCTGCTGGCCTCGCTCTACAAGGATCGAGGCAACTATGCCGAAGCGCTGCGCTTGAACCGCCGCGTCCTGGCGATCCGGGAAAGGGCCTTGGCAGCGGATCACCCCAAGACGGCCGAAACCCTCAACCAACTGGCCTCGCTGTACGAGTCGTCAGGAGACGATGTCCAGGCGTTGCCCCTGCTCCAGCGGGCGCTGGCAATTCGCGAAAAGACTTTGGGGCCTGATCATCCCGACACGGCCACAAGCCTGAACAACCTGGCCGAGTTTCTCCGAGCCCACGACGACTACGCCCGGGCGTTGCCGCTCTACCAGCGGGCGCTGGCCATCGACGAGAAAGCCTTCGGCACGGATCATCACAAGGTCGCCATCGACCTCAACAACCTGGCCTTGCTCTACTCGAGCCAAGGCGACTATGCGCAGGCCCTGACATTGCAGCAGCGGGCGCTGGCCATCGACGAGAAAGCCTACGGACCCGACCATCCTGCGACAGCCTTGACGCTGCGAAACATGGCAGGGCTCCGCCAAGACCAGGGCGATTTCGACCAGGCGTTGGCGCTCTATCAGCGGGCGCTGGCCATCCGGCAGAAGTCCTTGGGAGCCGATCATCCGGGCACGGCCGAGCTGCTCACGTCCCTGGCGTTTCTTTATCAATTTCACGGAGATGCCCGACAGGCTTTGCCCTTGCACCAGCGGGCGCTGGCGATCAGCCGCCAGGACCTGGACCTGACCGCCGACGTGCAATCAGAGCGTCAGCAGCTCGCGATGGTCGAAAACATGCGGTACGAGCTGGATGGCCTGTTGACGCTCGTCGTCGATCAGCAGGGGCGGCCCGACGACGCCTACCGCGAGGTGCTGGCCTGGAAAGGAGCCGTGCTCGCCCGGCAGCGCGCCACGCGGCTTGCTCGCCGCAGCGCGAGTCCCCAGCTTCGGCGCGCGTTCGACGAGTTGCAATCGGTTTCGACCCAATTGGCAAAGCTCGCGCTGGCCGAGCCGGAAGCCAGGCAGCTTTCGGATTGGCAGGCGAAGATCGCAGGTTTGTCTGGGGCCAAGGAACGCCTGGAAACGGAACTGAGCGACCAAAGTGTCGAGTTCCGGCGGGCGCAGTCGCAACGCCAGCGCGGCGTGGCAGACGTCCGGCGCGCCTTGCCATCGGATTGCGCGCTTGTTGATTTCCTGATCTATCGGCATTTCGAGCTGGGGCCCG
>DATCFX010001348.1:0-4189 GCA_036509275.1 Pirellulales bacterium
CCCGACCGATTCGCCCAGCGAGTTCGAAGCCACCGGACTCGCTGCCAGCGCGCAGCCTGCAAGCACGCCGGCAATCGCGCCAGCAACCGGGGCCAACTCGGTCGCGGTGCCGATGTATTCGCCGACCGCCCCGAGCGAAGCGTTTACTCAGCCGGCCACCGACGATGGCACCGGGCCAACGACGTCGTTCTTTGCGCCGCCACCGCCGGCTTTCAATCCAGGCGCCGTCGCGCCCCTGCCGCCTTCGATGCCGGTGCCCTATTACAGCAGCTTGTTCGACCAGGCCAGCGCGCCGCCTCCGCTCTTTTTGCTCGAGCAGCCGGGCTTGAAGCGGGGATGGCTGTTCTCCGCCGGCACCGGTTTGGTCAAGCCCTACATTCACAGCACGCTCAGCTCCAGCGGGCTGACGTTTGCGAACCCGAATCCGCATTTGCCCACTCCGCTGTTTGCCGGGACGGTTCAATTGCCGGTGGCCCAACCCGCCTGGGCCGCGATGCCCTCGTTCGAGTTGGGCTACCGGTTCGAGGGTGGCTTGGGCGAGGTGCGGGCCGCCTTCCAATTCCTGGGCAGCCAGGGCACCGGCTCGATTGCCGGCTTCGATCCGGGTGGCGCCGCACTGCTCACCAGCCGGTTGAACCTCGACGTGCTCGATCTGCAGTATTCCAACACCGAGGCGTTGCCCGTCCGGCTGCCCTGGATCAACCCGGCGTTCATGATCCCCGGCCGCCTGGGCTTGAACATTCACCAGGAAAACCAGCCCACCTTCCCGCCGATCCTCCTGACCTACTTCGTCGGCGCACGCGTGGCGACGCTGTTTAACGACTCGACGGCCGTGGGCACGGTGCTGGCCGAGCGAACCATGAGCAACTTCACCGGGGCGGGACCAGAAGTTGGGTTGCAGCTTCAGAACCCCACGCGCTGGAAGCCCGTTTCGATCCACAGCAAGCTGCTGGCGGCGGGCATGCTGGGCAAGTCCGAACAGACTTTCAGTGCCGCCAGCGCCCTGCCGGCCATCGGCTCGGGCGTGGCCTCGACGCGCGCCAGCGACGGCGCGATCAGCCTGGATATTGAATTTGGGCTCAGCTATGTGCCCAATTGGCGGCAATGCCTGTGCCGCTTTACCGGCGGCTACAAATTACAGCAGTGGTGGAATCTAGGTCAAACGCCACTGGGCGGCACGGTCAACGAGCTGACGCTGCAAGGTTTGTTTTTTCGCGGAGAAGTCGGTTTTTAGAACGCAAGGACCGAAATGCCGCGCGAGCGATTCGCGGCAGTTGAATTGAACTAAGGGAAACGTTCTCGATGCGTCGGTGGTGTGCAACAAGCTGGCTGGTGATCGTGCTCTGCGGAGCATCGGCGCTGCCGGCGCGCGCCCAGGACGTGCAGTTCCGCTACAGCGACAGCTATGGCGATAATCGCTATCCGCTGGCGCCTGCTGACGGCGGCACCGTTGTCCGGCCCGTGTATCCTGGACTTCAAACACGCTTTCAGGTCCAAGCGGCCAGCGAGCGCGCGACGCAGCCGGCGTCGGGCGCCGCGCCGCCCGCCAATTACGCGTTGCAGCCATTGCCGCCGCTGCCCGGCCAGCCGGCAGCGCCCATCGAGCAGGCGCCGCGGTTGTTGCCGCCCACGCAGCTCCAGCCCGCGCCGGTGCAGTACGAAGCTCGGGCCGACGAGTTCCAGCGGCCGGCCTATCTGCCAGCCGCTCAACCGTATCCCGTCGCGCCTTCGCCGACCGCACCGCAGCCGCCAAGCGCCGCTCAGCCGGCGCCACGGTATCTACCGCCAGCCGGACAAATCCCGGCACAAATGAACCTCGAAATCGTGCCGCCGGGCCGCACGCCGGCAACCGCGGAGGCCGTGCAGCCGACCTGGTCGCTGGAGCAAGTGACGACGTTGGCCGAGCGCTACAACCCGATCTTGCGCCGGGCGCAAGCCCGCGTCGAGTCGGCCCGGGGCGATGCCTTGCAAGCCGCGATTTATCCCAATCCGCGGTTCGATACCAACAACCCGCAGGTGTTCAACGGGACCAATAGCCTGTTCAACGTTGGCTTTCAGCAGCCGATTCTGGTGAAAGGCAAGTTCCGCCTGCAAAAGTCGGCCGCCAACCTGCTCGTTGAGCAAAAGCAGTATTCGATGGTCTCCGATCGCTTCGACATGCTCACGGCCGTGCGGCAGCAATTTTACATCGTGCTGGCTTCCGAGCGGCGCGTGCAGGTGCTGACCAACCTGTTGGGCATTGCCACGAGTTCGTTGAAAGCGGCCAACGGACGCATGCAGGCCGGTGAGGGCACCCTGCCCGAGGTGTTGTTGCTGCGAACGGAATTTCAGCGCGCCCAGATCAACTTGAAAAACGCGCAGACGCTCTTGGAAGGCGAGCGCAAGCAGTTGGCCGCCGTCATCGGCCTGCCGGAGATGCAGGTGATCAACGTGGTCGGCGATTTCGAACAGGGCATGCCCGACTTCAATGAGCAAGGGCTGCGGCGGTTTGTCGTGTCGGAAAATGCCGACGTGCAGATTGCCCGCCGCGAGCTGACGCGCAACCAGGTGCTGCACGAGCGTGCCCGGGCCGACGCGTATCCCAACGTGACGACGGGCCCGGCCTACCAGTTTTCGCCGTATGCCCCCGGCAACCAGCAGTTCTGGTTCAACATCCAGTTCGATATTCCCACCTGGGACCGCAACCAGGGCAACATCCGTTCGGCGCAGGCCGACGTGCTCGACGCGCTGTCGAACCTGGGTACCGTGCAAAACGAATTGTTGCGGCAGGCGGCCGACGCCATCAGTCGTTATCGCGCGGCCCGTGAGCGTGCCCAGCGGATCGCCACCGAAATTCTACCCAACGCGCGTCGCGCCCAGGAAATGGTGAAGGACGGATTCGTCAAAGGCCTGCTCGACGTTTCGACCTTCCTGCAAGCGCAGCGCACGCTGATCGAGACCAACCAGGACTACATCGACGCGCTCGAGGAAGTCTGGACCACCGCGGCCGAAATCGCCAACCTGCTCCAGCTCGAGCGCTTCCCCTGAGCGGCCCAGCGTTGACCGATCTGCCGGCCGGCGCTATATTTGACGTTTCCCACGGTGGCTATAGCTCAGTTGGTTAGAGCACCAGATTGTGGATCTGGGGGTCGTGGGTTCAAGTCCCATTAGCCACCCATTTCGAGACAAAGGTCGCCGGTTGAAACGCCGGCGGCCTTTTTGTCTGCGCCGAGCATCGTTTTCATCGGAAGCATGCTTTGCGTTAAACATGCTTGGTCAACGGACGGCCGTGGGCCGCCTTGGCCCACGCGATCACTTCTTTTGCCAGCGGTCGCGCGCTTCGAGCACCTTGCGGGGGCCGTCGCCGTCGAGCCAACTCTTGGCTTCTTGATTGTCGTTCAGGTACGCGTCCCAGAACGCGGTCGTCAACGCCAGGATGACGCGATGATGGTTCGGGTTCCGCGGCTGGGCGTCGCCGGGCAGCGGCCGATCGCTAAATGCCGAATGCTCGGCCCGCTCGAGCACCAACTCGTATTTGCCGCCGGGCGGCAACGCCGGGAATACCGCCAGACGCGACTCCACGGTGGCATTACCAATCGCCGCCGTGTCGTAGGTTCCCGTCAGCAACATCCACGGAATAGCCACGGAGCCAAACGCCTGCCTGGCGTCGCCCTGACGCGGTGCATTCGGACTCATGGCCACTGCGGCCTTGATGCGCCTGTCGGTGAACCTGCCGCCGAGGGGATACGTTTGCCCGCTGACGGCTTGCGTGGTGATCGCGCCGAAGGAATGTCCGGACATCCCGACGCGGTTCAAGTCCAATCGGCCGGCCAGCTCGTGTCCGTCGGTTTTATTCCAGCGCTCGAGCTGATCCAGCACCGCCGGCACGTCCTTGACGCGCAACAGAAAATTATCCAGCCCGGCGGCCTTTTGCATCGCGGCCAAGCGCTTGAGCGGGGGCACATTCTTCCACACGCCCTCGTCGCTGCCGGCATGCTGCATATAAACCACGACATAACCGCGGGCAGCCCAATGCTCGCCCAGATAGGCGCTCCCCTGCCGCGAGCCGCCCAGTCCATGACTGAACAGCACGACCGGCGCCGGCGCCTTGTCGTCCGGCAGATAAACCCGGACGGGAATCTCTCGCGATCGGGATGCATCGACAACGGTCAGATCGTGAAACTTGGGCTTCGACGTCCCGACGCGCAAC
>DATCFX010001349.1:0-2856 GCA_036509275.1 Pirellulales bacterium
GGATCGCGTACTATCAACAGCGTAACGCCGCCGCACGCCGCAGCCACACGAAAACGACCCTGAAGAAACTCCACAAACAAGGCGTTTGCGTGACCGACCTGCCGCGATGCCGGTGGGAAACGTAGCGCTGTAGTACTAGGCGCTAACGGCAATCCGCACGGCATGAACCTGGCCTCGCTGTTCGGGCTCGAGTTGATCCTGACTTCGTTGTTTATCATGGTCATCTTCTCCACGACGCGGCGCGACGCTTTGCGCGGGTTCGAGGCCTGGGCCATTGGCGGGTTTTTGTTCGTGGCGCATTTAGTCGGCGCTCAATTAGGAGATGCCTCGGTCAATCCGGCGCGCAGCCTCGGCCCCGCCCTGATCGAGGCGATGAGCAAGGACGCCGGCGCGCTGGCCATCGTCTGGCTGTTTATCGTTGGGCCGATTTTCGGCGGGCTGATCGGCTGGCAATTGTTCAAGCTGATCCATACGGACTAGCTTCCGCCGGCCGCGGGCGCAATTGCGGTTCCCAAGGCCTGAACCACCGGCCGGGCGTTCGTTTTTGCCCGGTTGCCGGCGTGCTCGTTTCGTCATATAAGATGGTGGACTTAAAGCACCCGCTCGCGCAGGTTCTGGAAGGATATTGGCATGCTCCGCTCAAATCGTTGGATTCTGGTTCCGTTGGCACTGGCGGTTTGCACGCTGCTTTCCGCGTGCAGCAAAAGCTCGACCCCACCGCCGAGCACCAGCGCCCATCCGGCGGCCGAAAACCCGGCGGCCGAAAGCTCGATGGACCACGGTGCGACCGGCGTCAAACCGGCCGAGCAGGCAACTCCGCCGGCGTCCGTCAAGCCGCCGGTGCCCACGGTGCCGCCGGCCGAGCCAGACCAGGTGGCCAGCACCACCAAGAGCAAACCCGCCACAACGGACGCACCGGCTAAGGGCAAGATGTCCGGCGCTAAGGGAATCCAGCGCGTGACGCTGGGCGCCGCCAGCCCGGAGTTGTACGCCGGCATCCCCGGCGGTGGCGATTTGGGCCTGAGCGAGATCAAGAAATGGCTGGCCGATCCCAAAAATCACGAGGAGCTCGCAGTGCAGTTGCCGCTGGGCTTGAGCACGGGGCAGGCCCAAATCCAAGGGCTGAAGAACGATCCGCTCACCCGGGCAAAAATCGAACTGGGCCGGCAAATGTACTTCGACACCCGGCTCTCCAACGATGCCACGGTAAGCTGCGCCAGTTGCCATGATCCGGACGAAGGTTTTGCGGCCCATTCGCAGTTTGGCGTTGGCGTGCAAAAGCAGATGGGCGATCGCAATTCGCCCGTGGCGTACAACCGCATTCTTAGCACGCTGCAATTCTGGGACGGCCGGGCCAAGTCGCTCGAGGATCAGGCCAAGGGCCCCATCGCCAACCCCATCGAAATGGCCAACACGCACGAAGAGTGCGAAAAGTGCATCAAGGCCATCGCAGGCTACCGCCTGCAATTCGAAAAGATTTTTGGCGAGGTCACGATCGACACGGTGGCCAAGGCCATTGCCGCCTTCGAGCGGTCGCTGGTCAGCGGCCCCAGCCCCTTCGATTACTACGAACAATGGCGCGCGGTGAAGGACCTCGACCCTGAAGATCTGCAAGACGACAAGGAGCAGTTGGCCGCGTACAACGCCGCCAAAACGGGCCACGAAAAGCACAAGATGTCGGACAGCGCCGTCCGCGGCCGCGAGATCTTCTTCGGCGAAAAAGGCTCCTGCACCGCCTGCCACGTGGGCGCCAACCTCACCGACGAAAAATTTCACAACCTGGGCGTCGGCATGAGCGCCAAAAAGCCCGACCTGGGCCGCTACAACGTCACGAAAAAAGACGAAGACCACGGCGCCTTCAAGACGCCGACGATCCGCAACGTCGCCCAATCGGCTCCCTACATGCACGACGGCTCGATCAAGACCCTGGAAGAGGTGATCGAGTGGTACGATAAGGGCGGGCATCCCAACGATCATCTCGACCCGAAAATCAAAAAGCTCAACCTCTCGAAGCAGGACAAGGCCGATCTGCTGGCGTTCATGCAAGCCTGCACCGGGCCATTTCCAAAAATCGAGCACGGCCGGCTGCCGAAGTAAGCGCATCCGTAGGTACCGCGAGCTCCAGCGGCACTGGGGTCACGGGGCGCGCCGCTCTGCCAAGGCCCGGCTCGGCTCGCCGGGCCTACTGGCAGCATGACGCTGACAGCGGCGGTAGCGGCCAAGTGGCCTCCCCCCGTTTGCACGTGGGCTGCTAAAATGTCGCACCCAAATCGGGACCATCGACACCAGGAAAAGGAGTTCCTTCACGATGAAACGGATGGCATTTTTTGGTTTACTGCTGGCGGCCTGCGGCTGCGGCAAAGTCGGCGACCGCGTCCAAGGCATGATGGGCCACGGCCCCGAGGCGGCGGCCGCCGCTGCTGCGGACGGCACCGAGGAGTTCGAGGGCCTGGTCGACCTGTTCGGCAAGAAGGTGCGGGCCCGCCGGCAGGTTCGGCTCGACGGTAATGGCAACTACGTCAAGCATGGCAAGCTGGTTGCCTGGTACGAAAACGGCCAGAAGGCCGGCGAAATGTGGTACGAGAACGACAAGCCCAGCGGACCGGAACTCTCGTGGCACGAAAACGGCAAGAAAAAAATGCTCGGCCAATCCAAGGACGGCCTGGCCTCCGGCAAATGGATCGAATGGTATGACAACGGCGAAAAACATTCCGAAGGCGAATACCTGGATGGCGAACGCCAAGGCGCGTGGACCTTTTGGGAAGCCAACGGCCAGGTCCAGGAAGCCGTCGAATACCGCTTGGGAAAAAAGATCAGCGTCGGCGACGCCGATGCCAACCTCTCACGCTAGCGGCT
>DATCFX010001350.1:0-3279 GCA_036509275.1 Pirellulales bacterium
GATGTCGCGGCTTTTCTCCTCGCAGATTTCGGCCATCCGCCGCTCATGCTTGAGGATCAACGCGCCGGACTCGTGCTGCAGCTCGCTGTCGAGCCGCTCGAGCAGCCGCCGCGTGGCTTCCTCCTTGCTGAGCCCGCTGAGCTGGTGCAGCGTCTGCCGCTGCATGTCCAGCAGCTTGGCCAGTTCTTCGTTGCGGCGATTGGCTTCTTCGATGCGTTCGGCCAGTTTGCGTTGGTTGCTCTCGACCATTTTTTCCTGCTTGCGCAGCTGGTCGGATTGCTGCTCGAGCGCATCCTGGCGTTTATCGAGCAGGCGTTCGCGCTCGTGCAGCTCCTGGCGGAGCCGGCCGAGCTCTTTTTCGCCGTCAGCCTTTTGCTGGAGGGTCAGACCCTTGATCTCCAGCTCGGCTTCCTTGCGCCGGGTGTCGATGTCGCGTTCGGCCCGCTCGACAATATCGCGGGCGCGTTTTTCGGCATCCGTGTTGCGCAGGTAGTCCAGCAGCTTGACAAAGGCGAAGGTCAGGGCGGCGGCCAGAACGGCCGTAAGAATCACAAGGACAGGTTGCACAGTATTGATTACCCCCGCGCCTAGCGCCGCGGCCGAGTCAGGCCGGCGCGTAGACGCCGCTTGAAGACGAAATGCCTCCGGGGGCGCAAGAGCTTCGAGCCGCGGATGGGTGTTCCGCACCGGCCGAGCGAGAAAAGAACAGCACCCAGGCCCGAGGTCCAAGACCCCCCGACCTCGGCAAACGATCGCCGCGCTGGATTCAGCGCACGAGCAAAACGCGGCCGTTAGCGCGCGTGCTTACCAGGGAACGTGGGACGGGTCCTGCTGCCTGCGGCCGGCAGGTTTCCTTCGGCCAGCCTGCCGCCGGACCCAAATCGTTTCCCGAAAACCATCGACAGCATATGCCCCCAGCCCGCGCCGATCCTGCTGCTGACAGTTCCACCGTTTCCCAGAGCCCCGCCGCCCAGCGTGTTGCCAATCGCACAGACCTCGGTGGTCAGGCTGAATGGGCCGCTCTGGAAGTTCCATCCGGCCATCGCGGACGAATCGGAACCACGCGGTTCCGACGAACGCGGCCTGACGACTTCGACCTGGGGGACGGACTGCTCGCTGGAAAGCAATCCGAGCAGTTGCTCGAGAAGGATAACTAGCAGGTGCATCGCGTGCGTGGCCCGGCTCTCGATGTGTGGTAAGTTGTTGCTACCCGTGATGAATCCGTCGCAAAATCGCTTAAACTGTCCCTCGCCGCCGGTCTAACTGGTTCGATTCTTCAGGCGCCGTGGAGACTTTGGTTGACGATTCCTGCATGTGTGTCGCTTCGACCGACGTGGTCGGTTTGCCCGGCCTTGGGGCCAATACAAAAGACAGGTCCATCGCGGCAGCGGACAACCGCTCGCCACGCCGAAAGCAAAGCGTACAGTGCATTGATCCTAACAAAGACTTCACGGACTGCAACTAAATTTATCGTCGGGCTGAAAGCTGCAAGCATGGCTCCCGAGCGGGGGTTACGTCCACGCCGCAAGCCCATCGCCAGCGCCGCACGTGGCGCGGCCGGTGCGACATGACCGAAGCCCCGCCGTTCATTGCCAAGTTGCTCCACGCCTGGCCTCCGGCCGCCTGGCGCGAGCTGGGCGTCGTCATCGCCGTCTCGGGCGGGCCCGACAGTGTGGCCCTCGCGCGGGGTTTGCACGAGCTGCGGCAAGCGGGCCCCGGCCGGCTTCTGTTGGCCCATTTCAATCATGGCCTACGGCCCGAAGCCGGCCAGGATGAACAGTCCGTTGTCGAATTGGCCTGCACCCTGGGGATCGAGTGCCATGTTGGCCGCTCCTGCGTCCGCGAGCGGGCGGCCGAACAAGGAGACGGCATTGAAGCCGCCGCGCGGCAGGCCCGCTACGATTTTTTGCAAGAGACGGCCCACCAGGCCGGTGCCCGCTACATTGCCACGGCCCACACGGCCGACGACCAGGTCGAAACCATTCTGCACCGCATCGTGCGCGGCACGGGGCTGGCCGGCCTGGCCGGCATCCCGCGCTCGCGGCCGCTGGACCCGGGGCTGGCGCTGATCCGGCCGCTGCTGGCCGTGCGCCGCAGCGAGGTGATCGATTATCTCGCAGCGATTGGCCAGCCCTATTGCACCGATCCCTCGAATGCCGACTTGCGATTCACCCGCAATCGCGTGCGCCGGTTGCTCGTGCCGCTGTTGGCCGAACAATTCAACCCACAGGTACACGAGGCCATTTTGCGGCTCGGTCGGCTGGCTGGCGAATCGCACGAAGTTGTGCGCGAATTGGCTGAAGCGGCCGCAGCCCGCTCGGTGGTCTCATCAAATGCCCAATCGCTGGAAATCGACCTCCGCCAAACCGCCGGCCAGCCGCCTTGCGTGCTGCGCGAGATGCTCGTCGGCTTATGGAAGCAGCAAGGCTGGCCGCTACAGTCGATGGGCCTGCAAGAATGGGATCGCCTGGCCGACGCCCTGCTCACATTGCAAGACATCCCGCGCTGGATCCTTCCCGGCGGTATAGCGGGCGAAGTGCCTGATCAGCGCCTGCGCCTGAGCCGGCCGACCCCGTAGGTCCGGCGAGCCGAGCCGGACCTGGAGTGGGTCGCGACTCGAACCGTACGCCCGGTGCCGCTGGAGCTCGCGGCACCTACGGCGTTTGCCAGAGGCAGTGGGTTACTGCGTGCCCGAAAGCTGCATAGAATGTGGCGGCCGGCTCGTGGCCAGGTCCCGATTCGAAAGCGAGAAACGCCGTCTATGCCCATTGTCGTTTGTGCCCAGTGGATCGCCGAACCGGCAACCGCACGCGATTGGTATGTACTGGTCCTACTCACGCTGCTGGGCGGGGCGGTCGGCAGCTTCATCAACGTGGTCGTCTATCGCCTGCCGGCCGGCATGAGCTTGCTGTGGCCCGGCTCGCGCTGCCCACGTTGCGGGGCCAAGATTCGCTGGCTAGATAATCTGCCGGTGCTGGGTTGGCTCAAGCTGCGCGGCCGCTGCCGCGATTGCCGCGAACGGATTTCCGCGCGCTATCCGATCGTCGAGTTGCTGACGGCACTGGTGTTTCTCGGGCTGGCCTTGGTCGAGCCGCTGACCGAAGGCCGCAATCTGCCCGACCGCCTGGCCTATGCTCCCGGTGCTGCGGACCTGTATGTGTTGGCACTCAGCGGCTGGCAACTGTGGGCCGTCTATGCTTACCATCTCGTGCTGCTGTGCGGGCTGGAGTGCGCGATGCTGTTGGAATACGACGGCCACGGCGCGAAGCACCGGCTGAT
>DATCFX010001351.1:0-1165 GCA_036509275.1 Pirellulales bacterium
CCAACTCTAACGCAGCCATTGCCGGCACCTCCGTGCATGCGGGAACGACGCTTTTCCTCCGCGAGCGTCAAAAAACCATCCCGCCTTCGCTCCCTGGCGTGAACCAGGGCTCTATGCACACCGCGCGCCGCCGCAGGCCAGCGATTAGCGATTTGCCAGCAAACCGACCACCTTGTAAAAATTGTGGGTAATACACAGCCCTAAAGGGCTGGGCTACGGAAACAAGCGGCGGCAAGCCGCCGCTTCGGGCGTAACAATTTCCTACCTACGTTTGAGACGCCCCGCACTGGACAGGGTTGAATGGGTAAAATTTAGTTGACTGAGACAAATCTATCGATAGGATAAAATCGGTTAAATAGGTTGTTTATGTCGGCGGCCACTGACAGTTGAAAACGATCATTCGCGTGCGACGATGAAAACCGTCTACACCACTGGCGAGGCGGCCAAACTCTGCAATCTGAGTTTGCAGACCATCATCCGCTGCTTCGACTCCGGCAAGTTGCATGGCTACCGTGTGCCGGGAAGCCGCTTCCGGCGAATACCGCGTGACGACTTGCTCGAGTTTATGCGGTCCTATGGGCTGCCCACCGAGGCCCTGGAAGGCCCGAAGCGCAAGCTCCTGATCGTCGACGATCACACGGGCCTGGGCGATCTGCTCACGCAATTGCTCGAAAAAGACGGCCGCTTCGAAATCCGCAGCCTCACCAGTGGCGATCCGCCACCGCGCGAACTGGCCGATTATCAGCCGGAGTTGGTCGTCGACATCAAGCCCGAGATACCGGGCATGCGCGTTCGCCAGGGCAAGCAGCCGGGCTGATTGCGGCCGGCGGCCGGGGCACGTATTCTGAGCCTGCCTCAATTGCCGCAGGTTTCCGCGGGCAAAGAAAAGAATGGTTTTCCGAGCCCACGATCCTTTTTGCGAAAGGCCGATCCCATGCGACGCCGCCAGTTTCTCCAAGGCACGGCCGCAGCCGCCGCCGCGCTGGGCCTGCCCTCGATTGTTCCCAGCCGCGTATTCGGTCGGACGGCTCCCAGCGACCGCATCAATGTGGCCTTGATCGGCTGCGGCAATCAAAGCCGGATCGACCTGCCGGCGTTTCTGAACCAAGACGACGCGCAAGTCGTGGCCGTCTGCGATGTGAATACCGGCAGCTACGGCTACAAC
>DATCFX010001352.1:0-3346 GCA_036509275.1 Pirellulales bacterium
CCGGCGGGCGCGTGCGGCGGCGGCCTCGGCGGCATCGGCCTGGGATTGCAGGCCGCTGATATCGCTGGCCAAGGAACCGGCCCGCCGCATTCGTTCGGCGAGGTGCGTGCGTGCTTCGTCGGCAGCCGTCCGGGCGGCTTCCGCTTCGGCCAGCAGCGACTCCAGCCGGCCTGCATCGGCTGCGGCCCGCGCTTCGAGTTGGCGGTGGCGATCTTCGGCGGCGGCCAGTGCGCTGAGCGTTTCGTCGAGCTGCTGCCGCAGATCGCCGGCCCGCAGGCTCATCGAGGCGACATGCCCGCGATGCCGCGAGAGTTCCTCTTCCAGTTCGGCGCTGTGTGCCTGCCAATGGGCGATCGTGGCTTCGGCCGTGGCGAGCCGCTCGCGGTCGCCGGCGGCGCGGCTATCGCAGGCCCGAATCTCTGCCTCGGCCGCGGCCAGGGTCGCGTCGCAGGCCAGGGTCTCGGTTTCCGACTGCTCGGCCGCGGCGATGGTCTGACCGTGGGCGGCTAGCAAGCGCTGGATTTCGGTCGAGATTTCGGCCAGCCGGGCGGTGTGCCGCTGCCAATCGGCTCGGCCCGAGGCGGTGCGCAATTGTTGCAGCCGGTCGACGTGCTCCTTGTAGCGGCGGGCTTTCGAGGCTTGCAGCCGGACGCTGCGCAACCGACTCTCGACCTCGCCCACAATGTCCGAAAGCCGCAGGAGGTTCTGGTCCACGCGCTCGAGCCGTCGCAGCGTCTCCAGCTTTTTGGCCTTGAAGCGGCTGATGCCGGCGGCTTCTTCGAAAATCACGCGCCGCTCGCGCGGCGACGATTGCAGCAGGACGTCGACCTTGCCCTGCTCGATGACGCTATAGGCTTCGAGGCCGATGCCCGAGCCGGCCAAGAGCTCGCGGATATCGCGCAGCCGGCAGGGCTGCTTGTTAATCAGATACTCGCCTTCGCCGCTGCGGTAGACGCGGCGGGTGACGTGGACCTCGGGCGAATCCAGCGGCAGCAGCCGGGCGGAATTGTCGAAGGTGAGCGTGGTTTCGGCGGCGTTCAGCGCGCCGCGAGTGCCGGAGCCGTTGAAGATGACGTCGGCCATCTCCTTGCCCCGCAAGCTCTTGACGCTTTGCTCGCCGAGCACCCACTTGATGGCGTCGACGATGTTCGACTTGCCCGACCCGTTGGGGCCGACGACGGCAGTGATGCCGCGCGAGAACTCGAACCGCGTCTTGTCGGCGAAGCTTTTGAAGCCGACGAGTTCGAGCGCCTTGAGCATGAGAGCGAAACTTGTCTTTCGGCCGGGTCCTCAGTCCTCACGGCTGACCATTTTACCAAGAAACGAGCGAATTGGCTGCCGTTTTTCGGGCTTGTCGTCGGCCTTTTCGTCGTCGGAGCCGTCGTCGTCAGCCGCCTTTTTCTTGGGGGCCTTGTCCTTTTCGTCGTAGCCGCGGCGGCTAAACAGGTCGGGCAGCGGGTTGCCGACGACGATCTCGCCCTGGGCATTGGCCGATTCCTCTTCGTCGGGCGGCTCTTCGGCCGGCTTGCGGTAATACGTGCGGCCGCCCTTGGGCAGCGCATCCACCTCGAAACGGCTGGTCAGTGCGCCGCCGCTCTTGGCTGCTTGCAGTGCTTGCACCACGTCCGGATAGGTGCCGCCCAATTCGACGATGGCCCGAACCACCTCGTCGATCTTGGTCGAAACGACGCGCTTCTGGTCCGGCTCGTTGATCGAGAAGCGGCTCACCGTCACGCGGTTCTCGTCCAGCGTGTTGATCATGATTTCGCCCCCGGCCTCGATCGAGAGCGGATTGCGAAGCCGCTGGTCGGCCCCGAACAGTACCAGTTCCGGCCGGTAGCTGCGGGTCACGTGGATCATGGGCGGCCCGCTGGTCTGGAGCACGTGGTAACTGAACTGGTCGCCCAGGTTTTCGCCGCGCACCAGCATGTCGTGCGAATTCATGGCCCACAGGGCCCGGAAGGCCCCGTAGCGCGTTTCGGCGCTGGTGGCCGAGAGCAGGTCGCGCAGCGCTTCGTAGCCGGCGTAGTCGTCCATCGCACTGAGCGCCGCCAGGGCGTAGGCGCGGAAGGCGGGCACGTCGCGGGCCAGCTTGCCCAGCAACGGCGCCGCCTCGGTTTGATCCAGATAGGCCAGGGCTTCGGCCGAGTAGAACCGCACTTCCTCTTCGTTGGCCGCGAGGCCTTTGCGCAGCGAGTCCACGCCGTCTTTGCCCAAGGCCTCGAGCCGAATGGCGGCCGTGGCCGAGGTAATGGGGTCGAGCAATTGCCGTTCGAGCAGTTGCACGCGGGCTTGCTGCTGCTTGGGGGTTTCGTGCAGCGGCAGGCCGCGTACGACGCGCACATAACGTTCGATGTTGTCCTTATAACGCGCGTGCAGCTTAAGCTCGATGTATTCGTCGGTTTTTGGCTTGGCCATACCCTGCTTCAACCCGCCGCTGAAAGTATGAAAGCGGCGGTTGACGGCCATGCCGATCTGCGAGCTGATGAGGATGTTCGGATCTTTGAGCACCAGGCCCAGTTCGCGCGAGGTGAGGCTCACGCCGGCGCCCAGCACGCGGCCGCGGCTGCGCGAGACCTTGTCTTTGGCCGCAGGATCCACGAGCACCGGACCTTCGGCCAGCCCCAAGGTCGTGCCTTCGTGTACCGCGCCGCCCAGCAGGGCCAGCTCCTTCAGCCGGGTTTGCATCAGCCATCCACCGCGCAGGCCCTCGCACTCACTGCGCGAAGGCACGCGCAGCTCGACGTCGAAATGGTCCCCCTTTTGAATTCCCGGCCGTAGCACGCCGCGGACCATGACCAGCTCGGTCGAAGTGGAAGCCAGCAACTGGTTGGGGTTCGTGACGCCCCGCCCTTGCATTTCGGACAGCAGCGCGGAGCGCTGTGGAGAAGGTGCCGGATCGCTGCCGGTGCCCGGCAGCCCGGTGATCAGCCCCACCGATTCGATCGTGATCGGGTTATTGCCAAAGGGCACGGCCAGGTCGCCCACCAGGCGGACGCCCGAGGCGATGGCTTCGATTTCGTCTTCCGGGCTCTGACTGCGGACATCCAGCGCGCTACAGCCGCCACAGCCGAGCAGGCCAAACGAGCACACCAACAGCCAAAGGCTGCGTGTGCGTCGAGGAAGACGGTGGTCCGGCTTCATGCCTGGTTCGCTCCGTTCACGTCCCCATATCCGGCCACGCTCGATGGATGCCTCCGGAACCAGGGCGGCCTTGCCCTGGCACCGGCCAATCGCTGCGCAGCATGCGAGAGGGATACTCGCGGGGCGGAAAGATAGTGGGTGGCTCGCGGGGGGTCAAGCCAGATTAGGCACACCCCCTCCCAGGCAGAAGGGGGAGCGGCCA
>DATCFX010001353.1:0-1566 GCA_036509275.1 Pirellulales bacterium
CTACCGCGACTGGCCAGCCGCAAAGGGGGCTGCCCGGCGTGCGCCGCTTGGGCAATGCTGGTTAAGAGCGTGCTGACGATTGCGACGGTCTGCACCGCTCTACTGGTTCTGTGCATAGGCTTCGAGTCCGATTGGTGAGGATCGGTCGATCCTTAGTCCTTGGTTAGCGCGCATCAAAATTCGCAAAAACTGCGTTCTGCCGCCAGTTTGGCCTGCCGACGGGGTACGATTGACATCCGCTTCAAACGGCCCGCCGGCCTAAGCATCTCTTACAAACCAACCCACCTGCCCCCTCACAATGGCTGTTCGCACCCGCTGGCGGTAGCTTAATGAGAAATTTTATAGGGCCGAATTGTTAGGCGTTTGTTAGAATTCATCAGTCCTAGCATCGAATTATTTGAATAGGGTAGCGGAATTCGCATGAATAATGAGCGAGCGGGGGGATCTCGGCAAAAAAAATGGTGGTTGACAGGCGGCGTGGTAGTCGGTTGCGCAGTTTTAGCTGCGCTGACCTTGTGGACGCATTCCTTTGACGCGCGGCCTGCGGCCGCGTCGGCCGCCGAGCCGCATCAATCCGCTGCGATGCGCGTCGAGACGATCTCTCCGTCGGCCGGCGGGATCATCCGCAAGACCGTGCAGCCGGGTTCGGTGCATTCGTTCGAGTCGGCCGAGTTGTTCGCCAAGGTTTCGGGCTTTCTTAAGTCGCAAAATGTCGACATCGGCTCGATCGTTAAGCGGGGCGAACTATTGGCCGAGATCGACGTGCCCGAGTTGGCCCAGCAACTGGATCGCGACAAGGCCGAACAGCGACAAGCCGAAGCCGACGTGGCGCTGGCGCAAAGTCAAATCGAGACGGCCATCGCCGAGCGGCAGGCGGCCGAAGCCTACGTGACGCAGGCCGAGGCGAGCGTCAAGCGGAGCCAGGCAGACCGCGAATATCACGAGAAACAGTATCGGCGCATCGGCGACCTGAGCCGCTTGAATAGCATTGAGAAACGGCTGGTCGACGAAGAGTTCAGTCAACTGCAATCTGCCGAAGCCGGAGAATTGACCGCGCGCAGCGCGGTGGTCACGGCCAAAGCCCAAGTCACGACCGCGGCGGCGCGGATCGATCGCGCGGAGTCGGAACTGCTGGTGAGCAAGGCCAAGTTAGACGTGATGCGGGCCGAGGTGGCGAAAACCGCGACGCTGCTTTCCTACACGCGAATTACTTCTCCGTACGATGGTCTGGTCACTTACCGCGGTTTTCATCGCGGCGCGTTTATCCGCGCAGCCGACCAGGGGGGCGAAGAGCCGCTGTTCCGCGTCGATCGCACCGACCTGGTGCGGGTCGTCGTGCTGGTGCCCGATCGGGACGTGCCGTTCACCCAGGCCGGCGATCGGGCCCTGGTGCTGCTGGACGCGCTACCGGGCAAGCCGTTCAAGGGCAAGGTCGCGCGCGTCGCGGGCACCGAAGATCCCCTCTCGCGCACGATGCGCGTGGAAGTCGACGTGCCCAACGCCGACGGGGTCATTCGCAACGGCATGTACGGCCAGGTGGAGATTGAATTGGAGCCGGCCTCGCCG
>DATCFX010001354.1:0-5176 GCA_036509275.1 Pirellulales bacterium
GCGGGGCCTTTGAGCTTGGCGATCAGCCTCGCGAGCTTCTTCAGCCGCTTGCCGATCTTGGCAATGCCCAGCGCGATGCCCGCCAGGAAGACGGCCGAGCCCACGGAGAGGAGCACATCGAGCCACTCGCCGCGGCGAGCCGCGATCAGGGCGCCAATGACGTCGAATGCGTCGCCTGGCCCGGGAAACAGGCCGGCGATGTCCAGCGCCAATTGCAAAATCTCGATGGCCACCTCGCCGGCTTCCGGCGGCAGGGCCTCGAGCAGATCGAGAAACTGATTCAGAATTCCTTGCAGCTCCCGGGCGAGTTCTTCCAACTCGCCGCCGCGCATGACTTCCGGCATCAATTCGGGAATGCGGCGTACCAGCTCGCGCAGCGCGTCGAGCAACGCGTCCAGCCGGCCTTCAGCAATCAACTTGTCCAGGCCGGCGACGACGCGAAGCAAAACGTCTTGATTGGTCTCGCGGCGGGCAGGCGCCGGGCCGATTGGCCCATGCTGATGCAGCCGGCCCCAGGTCTGCTTCCAACGCTCGTGCAGCGTGGTGTAATACCCGAGCATGCGTGCTTCGATCTCCGGCGGCAGATCGACGTGATCCAGCAGCTTGCGCACTTCTTCGAGCCACTGCTCAGGCGGCAATTTTTTGATCTGGGCCAAAACTTCGCGCAGCAGCTTTTCTAATTCCGGCGGCAGGCGATCGGCCGCTGGCCTTTGCAGGACTGGCTCGTCGTCCGAAGAATCTTGATCCGCCGCCGGCGCGTCCGGGACGAGTCCCAAAGCAGCCTTGCGCTCAGCCTGTGCCACGGCGGCGGAGGCGTTGACGGCGGACAGCCAGGCAATGAAGGCTTTGCGTGATTGCTCTTCGATATAGACTTGTTCGCTGGCCAGGTTGGCGACGATGCGATTAAACTCGTCGAGCCACGTGTCGCAGGGCATCCGCGGCCAGAGCTCTTGCAGCCAGCGCAGCAGTCCCCGGCCGACGCGCTCCAGCTCCAGTCGCGCCAGCCGATCCAGCTCGCCCAGGACTTCCTCGAGCATTGCCCTGATCTCGTCGACCTGCGCCATCGCTGCAGCCCTCACGCACAGTTGGGCAATAAAAAAAGCCCGTCGACGCGGCACAAACGAACTGCCAATGCAGTTCGCTTGCGTCACGCATGACGGGCTCGTCGCGAATACCGGCCTAAGCCAGCCCCGGCGATACCTCGAATTGGGCGTCAGCCCGAGTTGGGAATCTCACGCGTTCGGAATTCTTACGAATTCCGCTACATGGAGCTGCAACGCGGGGCTTATCGCCTCCCGAACGTGTTGAACATGGCCCGGCGGTTGGCTTGATACAGATCGAAGGCGCGGCTCACCTCGCGCTGCGCATTGCCGATGCTCAGCAGATCCATCTTGCGCGCGATCGTATCGAGCGCGTTTTTCGCCAGCCGATGGCCTTCGCCCAAGTTGATGGTGAGCGCGGACGGCGGCCCACCCAGCCACGCCGCCGATGTTCCGCCGCCCGATGTCGCGGCGGCGGCTGAATTTGCGGATTCGGCAGCGGGTTTGGCGGACCGCCCATCCGCTGCACTGTCATCACCCTGCCCGCGGCCGGCATCCAATAGCGACGGCAGGAGGTCGCCGAGTGTGCCGCTGCTGGCCTGGCCGCCGGGCAATTGCGAATCGGTCGGGTCGGGAAGGTCGATGGCGCCGACCGAACTCGGCATGCCGACCGGCGGCGAGCCTGAAGGCAAGAAGCAGCCGGGCGGTAGATCGATCGCGGAAGGATTCGGTGCCGGACCGCTTGGGCTTTCGTCGATCGCCGGAATCGGAATCGCGATGGGCGGCAAGGCAACCGGCGGTAACAACGGGGGCGAGTTGCCGGCGGAGGATGGGAGCTTTACCGGCGGTGCGGTTTGCAGCGGGCCGGTGATGCCCGGCGGGATGATGTTGCCGGTGCGGATTCCGAAAGCGGCGGGCGGCGCGGCGGAGGGGAGCGCGTCGGCGGAGGCCGTCAACGAGTCGCCCTGGCCCGAAGCCGGCCCGGTGCCCAAATCCGGCGGCGGGTCGGCTCGGAGCAGTTCGACCACGTTGTCGGGCCCCAGCGGCCCCGGCGGATTGGGGCCGAAATAGCGCACGCGGTCGGCCTTGACGAGCTTCCAAAAGTCGGCATTCTCGCGAGTCATTTGGCGTCCTCGATCAACCCCGGGCGGGAGTGACAAAACAAAAAAAGCCCGCCGCAAGCGCTTGGTCTGGAATGACCAGCTTGCGGCGAGCTCTTTTTGATACCTGGCGTGCTTTCGCTCAGGCGCTGCAGATACCCGCGGCGGTGGTGCCAAGCGCGATCATAGAAAAGTCAGTGGCCAATTTCAACATTTTACCGGGCCAGCGTACCGGCTTTGGGCTAACCGCCGGTTGCGGTTGGCGCGCGCCGCGGCGTGGCAGGCGCGGAGGCGGCGCTCGATTTCTGCGAGGAGTTCGGCGTCGTCGAGCGCGGCGGCCGTTTCGGGCTCCAGCGGCTGGCCGAAGACGACTTCGATCGTGCCGGTACGCGGGAAGCGCCGCTGACGCGGCCAGGCTTGAAACGCGCCTTCGATGGCCACCGGCACCAGCGGCACGCGGGCCCGTCGGGCCAGGGCGGCGAACCCACCTTTGAGCCGCACGATTTCGCCGTCGCGGCAGCGCGTGCCTTCGGGAAAGATCAGCACCATCTCGTCGTCGCGGACGCGCCGCAGCGTTTCCTTGAGGCCGGAGAGCCCCAGCCCGTCGCGATCGATCGGGATCGCGTCCAGCGAACGGATCAGCCAGCGAAACGGTGCAAAAGCAAACAGCGTCTGGCGGGCCAGGAAGTTCAGCCGACGATTGCAGGCCATGCCCATTAGCACGGCATCCAGGTGGCTCTGATGGTTCGATAAAAGCAGGGCGCCGCCGCGGGTCGGCACAAATCGCTGGTTCCGGCAGCGGACGCGAAACATCGCCACGCCAACGAGCCGGCAAAGCAGTTGGATGAGGCGGTACTCAAGGCGGTTAGCGACCGACCGCTGGATCATTGGGGCTGGATCTTAGTAGGTCCGGCGAGCCGAGCCGGACTGGGGGTTTCGCTGGTCGCGCTGCGCTCGGGTGCCGCTCGGCTCGCGGCACCTACTCTGCCATTTTAGCCCGCACGATGCTTTCGAGTCGGGCGACGACTTCGTCGGGCGAGAGGCCGTCCGTCCAGATTTCCAAGGCATCGGAGGCCGGGATGAGCGGTCCGACGGCCCGGGTGCGATCGCGCGTGTCGCGCAGCTCCTGGGCCGCCAGCACTTCGTCGAAGGCCAAGTGCTCGCCACGGGCTTCGAGGTCGCGCATCCGCCGGCGGGCGCGTTCGGCGGGACTGGCCGTGACGAAGAACTTGCACTCGGCCTGCGGAAACGCGACGGTCCCCTGGTCGCGGCCTTCGCTGACCACGTTATGCTGCCCGGCGGCTAAGCGCTGAAGTTCGACCAGGTGTTCGCGGACGGCCGGATTGTCGGCGGCGTAATAGGTGAGCGCGGTGATGTCGGCCGAACGGATGGCGCTGGTCACGTCTTCGCCGCCCAACAGTACGCGGTCGCCGGTCAGCACGATTTCGAGCGACCGGGCCAGAGCGGCCAGGGCCGCGGCATCGGCCAACTCCAATTTTTGGCGCAAGGCGGCCAGCACCACCGCGCGGTACATGGCGCCAGTGTCGAGAAACCGGAACCCCAGCCGGCGGGCCAAAGCCCGAGCTGCGCTGCTTTTGCCGGCACCGGCCGGCCCGTCGATCACCACAATCATAAGTTGACCACAATCATCGGTCGAGCGTTTACCACTGGGCTTCGATCTGGATCCATTCGTAAGCCGACAAGTCGACGGCCACGCGATCGCCTTCGATCGCCAACTCGGCCAGCGGATTGCCGAGGAAGTCGATCTGCCGCGCCAGCCGCGGCGTGCGGAACACGCGCAAGTGTACGCGGCCGGCTCGTCCTTCGGTCTCCAGCAGCCGCAAGCGAAAGCCGGCGTTTGGCCCACCCTCGCCGGCGACTTCCCAATGCGTGGCGACGACGTTGCGAACGTCCAAGTGAAACAGCCAACGCGAGCCGTTTTCCGCGGTCGGCACCGGCGCCTCGGGCACGACGCTCAAAGGATCGTGCAATTCCAAGGCCGCCGCGGCCGGATGCGCCACGTCGACACCGATGCCGAGCGAAAAAATCCGCCGGCTTTCGCCCCGCACTACCAGCAACGTATCGAGCATGCGATCGCCGTTGAAGCGGTGATAGGGCAGGCCGCCGGTAAAAATCGCGGTCCGGGCGGCGCCTTCCCGCAGCTCGATGAACTCGGGAGCTTCGAGCCGGCGGTTGCTCGTCGGTTGCACGGTGCCGGCCACGCTGCGGAGCATCTCGGCCGTCTCGTCGGCCCAGGCAAAACGGGCAGCATAATACGAATTCCACGGATCGGCACGCGGCTCTTCGCGCACGTCGAGTTCGACTTCCAGCCGCACGAGGCGTATGCCGCGCCAGATTTGCAGCCGCTGCACGAACGCGGCCAGCGTCCGGCCTTCGGGATCCAACAGCCGGCCCCGGCTGGTGATTTCGCCGAACGCCGTGCCGGCGGCGGTGACCTCGATCTTTTCGGCCGCCATGCGCGAGTAATGGGCCGCTTCGTCGGGATCGCGCCAGACGTCGCCGGGCTTGGGCCGCGGGGCGGGCAAGCGCAGCGCCAGTTGCTGGCTAACGCGGTTGCCGCGCTGGCCGGGCACATAGATCGAGCGGATGCCGCCCGTGGTCGGGTGGACGCTGACTTCGAAAAATTCGTTGCGCAGCTTGTGGTCTTCGGCCAGCGGCTTGCCGCGTTTCGCCGCTTCCTGTCCTGGCACCAACCAGGCCACGCCGCAAGCCGGCACTTCCACCACCGCCAGTTTGCGCGGGCCGTCCTGCTGCACGGCCAGCACGGGACCCTGGCAAGTGGGCAGCGACGCCAGGCTAGAAACGTCGACGGCAGCGCGGCGGCTGAAGCTGCTGGCATTGACGATCGCATATCCCCGCGGGCCGCCGCCAGGGGCGCCGCACAACGCGGCAGCCAGCCGCGCCGCGGCCACGTCGCGCTGCCGGGCGAGTTCCACGAGCGGCGTTTGCGCAGCTTGCGCGGGTTCGGCCACTTCGCCCAGGCTCGACGCCGGCTCGCTACGGCCGGTCGCCAGG